>CBDAFK010000018.1:0-17172 GCA_965195235.1 uncultured Desulfobacterales bacterium
TATTGCCGTGCCACAGATTCGCGCCATGTATAAGGGTGACAGATCCCGCAAGACAACCCTTGTTGAATATGGTTTCAGGCTTCCGTCAGCCCTTGATAACCGGCCTCTTAAGTTCGAAGAATTTGAATCAAAGGTATCACAGGTCCTTTATACATCTGCGACTCCTGCTGAATATGAACTTAATAAGGCAAAAGGGGCCATAGTTGAGCAGATAGTAAGACCCACAGGCCTTCTTGATCCTCAAATTGATGTAAGAAAAGCACAGCATCAGGTTGACGACCTTTTTGAAGAGATTCAGTTGTGCTGCAAAAGGGATGAAAGAGTCCTGGTTACTACCTTAACAAAGCGTATGGCTGAAGACCTTACAGAATACTATCAGGATCTTGGCATAAGGGTTCGCTATCTTCATGCAGATATAAAAACATTGGAAAGGGTGGATATTATAAGGGACCTCAGGGCCGGTAAGTTTGATGTTCTTATTGGAATAAATCTTCTTCGCGAAGGGCTTGACATACCGGAGGTTTCACTTGTTGCCATCCTTGATGCCGACAAGGAAGGTTTTCTGCGTTCAGCAAGGTCTCTTGTTCAGACATGCGGAAGAGCCTCCAGAAATATCGGCGGCAGGGTAATAATGTATGCCGATCATATAACAAAGTCGATGAAGCAGGCAATAGATGAGACAAACCGGCGCAGAAAAATTCAGGGAGCTTTTAATAAGAAAAACAATATTATTCCAACAACTATCAAAAAAGATATTATGCCTGTCTTTGGCTCAGTATACGCTGCTGATGACATTCCCACAGACAAGGTTGCGGAAGCTGTTGCCGCATATGAGTCATTAGACAATATCGACGATATCATTAAATCCCTTGAAGAAGAAATGGCTCAGGCCGCAAAAGAGCTTGAGTTTGAAAGGGCAGGGGAGCTTCGTGATCAGATTAAGGTATTTAAAAGGATAGCGCTTTATTGACGGTTTTTCGGACATGCAGGAATTAAATGCGGTCAACTTGAAATGTGTAGTTGCCTTTAAAAAATTGAGTAACATACCATTCCACAACGCGATCATCTGAAAGAACCATGTCGAGAAGTCGTACTGATCCGAGTAGTCGTCCGAGCATATCTAATTTTTCCTGGATAGTTTTCTGATCATACTTCTTTATCTCTCCTCTCACCATGTCACCTGTTTGCTCCACCTTGAAGCCGAGTCCTTTTAGTATCAAGGCAATCAACAGAGCACGCCTGGTCCGGCGGCCAATATCAGCCGCACCTCCTTTGAAAGAAAAAATTATGTAATTGTCATTAAGTACCGGGCCGCAGAAAGTATCGATTGTAGCAAAATGATAGCCAAGACGTGAGTTGAAGTTCAGGTAATTTTTTGCAATAACAGCATAATTTGGTCCCCCCATGCGACCCTCCTTCATTGGATCACGAAAAACAGATTCCGCAACAATCGAAACAAAACCGTGAAAATTTACTCCTACATCATGCATCCAATCTATGTTTTTGTGTTTCATTCCTTTTAGTAAAGCATTGAAAGGCACAGAGGTTACATCATCGATTAAGGCAAATTTGGCTTCGTGTTCGGCCGCAAGACCACCGCCCAAATCAACAGCGTAAATATTGAAGGGGAGGTAGACACGCAAAGGGATGGCAATTCTTTTTTCAGATTCAAAATCATCGCCAATCTGAAACATTGCCTGCATCGCCATTTCATGTGCAAAACGGATAATGTCATGAAGAGTTTTGCAAGCATCCGGCTTGAAGTTTTCTTTTTTAGGATCGATAAGATTTAGAGGAGCTATCCTTTTTAAAACCGACCGGACGATCTTGTAAACCGGGCCTCCTTTCATGGGATTGATAGCTGGCTTTTCGCTGAGAATTTGTTCAACGCGTCCTTTATATACAATCCTGTTGGTAGCATCTACTGTGATTTCTTCACCGGGCGGAATGGTTTTTGTGGCAGTCCCGGTGCCTACGAGAGTGGGAATATGGAATTCACGTGCAACACATGCCATATGCCCGGCGATACTGCCCACATCAGTAATAATTGCCCGAACGCGGCTCATTAGAGGAACATATCTTGGAGATGTCTGCTGCACGATAACAATGGCGCCTTCAGGTATATGGTGAAAAGTATGGTCTGACTCGATAATATACGCCAATCCGGCTGCTGTTCCTTCTGAAGCGGAAGCGCCACCCTTCAGCAGAATGGGATGATCGGCAATGGACAGGTCCTGCTTTTTTTCTGTTTTAGCTGCAGTTACAACAGAACTGAATTTTTGTGAGCGTTTCAAAGGACGTGCTTGAAGAATAAATAATTTGTCATTCTGATCAATTGCCCATTCAATATCAAGTGCATATCCATAATGTTTTTCAAGTCTCAAAGCATAATCAACCAGCAAGTCAATCTGTGACGGGTTGAGACTGGATTTATCTTTTAATTCTTCAGGAACCGGTTCTTCCTTGATACCGGACATGCTATCCGGTTTGAGCTGTGTTTTTTTGGTGACAATTTCCGCACTCTCAACTTCTCTGTTTTCCTTATTAATACGATAAAAGTCTGTAGTGGTTGACCCCTCAACTGCGCCAATCGCCAGTCCCCACACGGAACTGATCATAATAACAAAATTACGACTGTCGTTTGGATCGACCGTATAGATGACTCCGCTGACTTTAGCATCAATCATCATAATGCAAGCCACGCTCATGATAACATCCTCATGGCGATAACCTCTCTTGCGACGATAAAATATCGCTCTCGGGCTAAAGGTGCTGGACACAACTTCCATATAGGCCTGAATCAGATTTTCTTCCCGGACATTAAGAACTGTCGCGTGTTGGCCTGCAAAGCTGGCTTCAGAGTCTTCACTCGTAGCGCTGCTTCTGACAGACAGGCGGAAATCCTGGCCGATTTTTTCTTTTAAATTACAGGCGGCTTGCAGGATGGTTTTTTCCAGTTCATCGGGAAGTTTAGCCTTCATAATCTGAGACCGGATCTCTTCACTGATTGCAATAAGCTGCTCGGTATCGTTTACGTCCAGCGGTCCCAGTTTATTGTCAATCAGTTCAGTCAGGTTATTGTATTCTAAAAACTGCCGGCATGCATAAGCAGTAATGGCAAAACCGAGGGGAACAGGCAGGTGCACACGGTTGTAAACTTCAGCGAGATTAGCAGCCTTGCCGCCAACATCGTTTTCATTTCCTTTACTTAGCCTTTCGAGTTCAAGAACAAGACTTGTTTCATCAAGTTTCTTTTTCTTTTTAAGTTCAACAACAATTATATCGCTAATCCTGCCGGCCGCATCAAAAAGTTCCAGGTATTTGGCGCCGGCCAGAGAATTGAGACTTTCCACAATAGTAAAGACTTCACTGATCAATTCCTTCGATTTTTTCAGCGCATACGGAAAAGTAATCGGCTTGTCCTGATAAATAATATTTTCAAGGTCAGCAATTATTTCCAGGGAGCGATTGTTTGCAGTCAGAAGCGTTTTAAAAGACGAATACCTTTGATAAGCAATACTGTCGTCCGGAGATATGCGGTTGCTGATGCGGCTCTTTTTGAAAAAGTCAAGAAATTTAGACATGTTTTAAGCACTCCTTATCCTTTTTCAAAGCTTTAAGCTCGTCTGGATCAAATATAATGTTTCTCCCCACCCTTCTATATTTTATATTTCCAGCTTTAATCCATCTCCTTAAAGTAATCTCTGCCACCTCAAGATATTCAGCAGCTTCCTTAACAGTAAACGGCGATTGTCTGATTTCATCAAAGACTTCATTGTGGCTGTATAAATCTTTCTCAAATCCTCGCCTTGCTATCACAACGAATAGCTTTTCTCTTTCTTTTATCGGCATCTCTAAAATTTTCTTATAAACTTTCTCAGCAGTAATCATCATTATCCAGCCTCCCTCAGATATTTCTTAAGTTCACGATAAAAATTTTCATGTGGGCCTATTGTGAAAAACAGTATTTCAGCCTCCTGGAAACGATAAGCAATTAAAAATTTCTGTTTCCCATAAGAAAATTTATGAACTCGAAATCCCGCCAAATCACCCTTTTTAGATCCACCCATATCAGGACTGATTGTTATTTTCTCCACTTCATCCTCAATAACGAGCTGAAAAGATCTTGTTTGTTTCTTTACGAACTTCCTGAACGGCGGTTTGTAAAATATTTGCATAATAATTGTATGATAACCTATATTATCATTTTGTCAATCATTACCTCAGACTGTTAAATTTGATTCCTGGCCGGGGATATGGTATAAGGCCATAAAAGAGAACGAATGGGGAGGAATTTAGCTATGTTACACGATATGAGAAGGAGCATTGTTCTTATTGTTTTTTCTTTCTTTCTTCTGGGTTGCAATCAGAGCTCTTCACCTGTTTTTCAAGAAGAGATTAGAGGGCTCAAGCTTGTTCAGGTGATTACAGGAAAAGACGCCTTGCTTGCCATCAATAAACTCCACGGCAAGAAGATAAATGTGGTAAGTGGCAGGATCGCCTTCTATCAGGGGGAAGGAGAAAAAGCAATTGTATGGGTCTCTGAATCAATCTGCACGGATGATGCTGTGCAGCAGACGGAGAGTATGATAGAGCGGATGAGAGCGAGTAAAAGATCGCCGTTCAGCGATTATGAAGAGATAAAGCTGAACGGGGTGAAGATCTATTCGTTCAAAGGTATGGGGCAAAAGCATTATATATTCAGAATCAGTAAAGATATCTATTGGATATCAGCGAATCCCGGTACGATTGATGAATTGTGTAAAAGCATCGTTGGGTAGAATTTTGACAGGAGGAATCAAGAGGGATAGTGGAAGTAGATCTGAATAAAAAATTATCTGTGGTTTCCTCTGAGCCCGGTGTTTACTTGATGAAGAATGACTGTGGAAAGATAATTTATATAGGAAAAGCCGGCAACCTTAAAAAAAGGATCGGTTCATATTTTTCAAACCAGGCGCAATTGGATATAAAAACCAGAACTCTTGTCAGCAAAATTTCAACATTTGAAACAATAATTACCAGAACCGAGAAAGAGGCGCTGATATTGGAATCAAACCTTATTAAGCGTCATAAGCCAAGATATAATATAATTTTAAAAGATGACAAAAGATATCCATGTCTGCGCCTTGATATAAACAGCCTGTATCCAAACCTGACAATTGTCCGGGAGATAAAAAAAAATGGCTCTATCTATTTTGGCCCGTTTGCATCTTCCCACGCTGTGCGTGAGACACTTAAAATAATCAATAAAACCTTCAAGCTTCGCAAATGTAAAACAAAAGAGTTTAAAAAAAGATTACGTCCCTGCCTTAACTTCCAGATAAAGGCATGCCTTGCGCCATGCTGTTTTGACGTTGATAAAAGCGCTTATAATGAAATAGTGAAAGAGGTCACCATGTTTTTAAAAGGCAGAACCTCTGAGCTTATTTGCAAAATAAAAAATGAGATGATATCGGCTGCAAAAGCCCAGGCTTTTGAACAGGCCGCGGTCCTGAGAGACAGGCTGTTTGCGATTGAAAAAACACTTGAAAAGCAGGTGGTCGTCACCACTGATTTTAAAGACAGGGATGTGCTCGCTGTTGCGGGATCTCCTGAATATTACCTGATTACCCTTCTGTTTATCCGCAGGGGCTGTCTTTTAGGGGTTAGACAGTACAGTTTTTCAGAAACTATGTCAGATAGTGCTGAAATGATCAGGACATTTATAACGCAGTACTATGAAAGGACCCCATTTATTCCAGAGGAAATCCTTGTTCCGATGCCTCTTAATGATGCTTCCTTGCTTGAAGATTGGCTATATATCTTAAAAGGAAAGAAGGTGAATATTTTGCATCCGCAACGAGGCGAAAAAGCACGCCTGTTAAATATGGCCCTTCAAAATGCCCAAGACAGGCTGAAAGATCAAATAGATTCAAACGCTTCTAACATGGATCTGCTTAACAGGCTGCGGAAAAGGTTGAAGATGGAGAGGGTTCCACTGCGGATTGAGTGTTTTGATAACTCCAACATTTCAGGCAAGGAACCTGTTGCAGGAATGGTAGTCTTTGAAAGAGGAAAACCAAAAAAATCATCATGCAGGAGATACAGGATTAAAACCGTTCCAAAACAGGATGATTATGCTTACATGGCCGAAGTTTTGAAAAGGCGTTACAGCAAAGGTGACAAATCAAAGCCATATCCTGATATGCTGATGGTTGATGGCGGTAAGGGGCAAATAAATATTGCCGTGTCTGTAATTAAGGAGCTAAAGCTTGATAGTTATTTTGAAGTTATTGGGATAGCAAAAAAGAATGAAAAAAGAGGGGAAAAAGAGGATAAAATTTATAAACCCGGCAGGGTTAACCCGATTAACTTTGGCAGGGAAGGGGACCTTCTTCTTTTTTTACAAAGAATACGGGATGAAGCGCACCGTTTTGCAATAACTTTTCATCGTAAGCGTCGAACCAGGACCTTTATGAAGTCTGCTCTTGATAATATACCTGGAATAGGCAAAAGAAGAAAAGAGACTCTACTTAAGCATTTTAAAAGCATTAAAAAAATCCGGGCTGCAACGCTCGAAGAGTTAAGCGCTTTGCCCGGAATAAGTCATAATGTTGCAAGCTCTGTGAAATCCGCTCTATTATAATTTCTTCAGTAAAGCTTTAAGTTCTGCGACAGCATCCGCTGATTTCTGAAGAGCTTTCTTTTCATCATCAGTTAAACTGATTTGTATAATTCCCTCTATACCGTTTGCACCGAGTTTAACCGGCACGCCGATAAAAAGATCTTTTATCCCATACTCACCGTCAAGATATGCTGCGCAGGGAAGAATCTTTTTTTTATCCTTTAAAATCGATTCAGCCATTTCCACTGCCGCAGATGCAGGAGCATAAAAAGCGCTGCCGGTTTTAAGCAATCCCACTATTTCAGCCCCGCCCTTTCTTGTTCTGTCAATCAGGGCGTCAATCCTTTCTTTTGAGAGTAATTCAGTAATGGGTATGCCTGCTACAGTAGAATATCTTGGAAGCGGAACCATAGTATCGCCATGCCCACCAAGGACAAAAGCATGGATATTTTCGACCGAAACATTCAACTCCATTGCAATAAAGGCTTTAAGCCGTGCAGAGTCAAGGACTCCGGCCATGCCCATTACCCTGTTTCTTGGAAAACCGCTTGTCTCGTACGCAACCTGGCACATGGCATCAAGAGGATTGCTTACAACAATAAGAATGGCTTTCGGAGACAGCTCTGCTGCCTGCTGCGTAACAGTTTTCACAATCCCTGCATTGGTACTTATAAGGTCGTCCCTGCTCATACCCGGCTTTCTTGGTATGCCTGCTGTAATAATAATGATATCGGATTTTGCGGAGGCTTCAAAACTGTTTGAGCCTGAAAGGTGAGCATCATGCTTTTCAATAGGCGCGGCCTCGGAAAGATCTAAGGCCTTTCCCTGAGGCATCCCTTCAATAATATCTATCAATGCCACATCGCATAACTCTTTTTCAACAAGTCTTTGGGCAATAGTAGCGCCTACATTGCCGGCGCCGATCACGGATACTTTTTTGTCCATAATATTTTCCTGTTAGTTGATGCAAAGGGTTCGAGGATTCAATGATCCTCAATTATTTATCAATATTTAATTTATATGGTCAAGGAAATTATATAAACAGAAATTTACAAACTCATTTAGCTCATCGTGGATTTGTGTGAAATCCGCAATTTACACCCCCCTTGCCCCCCTCAAGGTGGGAATAAATCGGGAAAATTCCTTTATATTCCCCCTTTGAAGGGGGTTAGGGGGATGTTAATAGTAGCTAAAAAATGACAAATTTTGCTATAATTAAATTTTTCACATTAATCTACGAAGAACCACTCACTTTTTTAAGTTTGTAAATTTCTGATAATAATTATATCCTAATTGAGCGAAAAATAATTCATTTGAATGGCTATAAATTGTTCATGAGAAATGCGGGCTATAATTTTTAGTAAAGGGTTTATATAATTATGACTGATGTAAAGAAATCGCATGAAATGATTACAGATTTTATTACAGGTGAAATAGTGCCGGACATTGGCGCTGAGGCAAACAGGCAGGATGTTGAACACTTTTTGGTTAACGAAAAAGGATTTTCCAAAGAAGATATTAAGGTTGATGTTGACATTGAACTTAATATTGCAGGCAAACCTTACAAATCGCAGATAGACCTTGTTGTCTGTGTTGATGGAATAAAATATGTAGCGATAAAATGCGCTGCAGCTTCATTGGACTCAAGGCAAAGGGAAATTATTGCTGCTTCAAGACTACTTGAAAGTTATCAGATCCCTTTTTCTGTGGTTTCAGACGGAAAGACCGCAATAGTGTTTGATACTGTTTCCGGCAAAAAGCTTGGCGAGGGTTTAAATGCTGTCCCATCAAAGGATGATTTAAAAGAAAAATTAAATTCTTTAGATCTTATTCCTTTGCCAGGCAAAAGATTTGAGAAGGAAAAACTTATTTTCCGATCATATGATATCATGAATGTAAATGTTCAGCGTAATATATAAAACCTAAATTGAGCAATTTTTTACTCGATCTGCACCGATCTCTTGCGCATCAAGGATTCGCGCCTGATCTTAATAAAATTGGCCTCGACATATCCACGGGTATGCCTGTGGTTTTCGCAAACCCTTATGCATCAAGATCTCGGCACATATCTTCGCAATAAATCGCTCAACTTAGGTAAAAGTAGAAATATCTGAGAACATTCTTCTGGATAAATAATGACTGTAAAATTAGATAGTGATAAACTTAAATGTATCTTTTGCGGTGGGGTTGCAGAAATTCTGGGCAGGTGATGTAATGCTCGTGTAGTCTGCAGGTCATGCGGCATGGAAACCAAGGTAGATGATTACAGAGACCAGATAGAGGAATGGCTTGATCATGTGTGTGAATTCTACCTCGATGATAACTCATGAGTCACCACAACTAAAACTGGAAAGTTAAGAAACAGACCTGTCGTTAACTATGCGTGTAACTGCTATGAAAAGCTCGAGCATTTTGAAAATTGAAAACCTGATAAAAAAGGGTGTAAAAATTCCAAATCCTGCTAACGTTGAGATAGGTGATGATGTAAATATTGACAGGATTTCAGGAAACAAAACCATAATTTATTCAGGTTGCAAAATCTTCGGCAGTTCAACCCTTATACTTCATGGCGCTAAGTTGGGGTATGAGGGGCCGGTTACTGTTGAGAACTGTCAGGTCGGGCCGCGAGTCAACCTTAACGCAGGTTTTTTCAAGGATGCTGTATTTCTGAGCAGAGTGTCTGCTGGTTCTGGTTCTCATATAAGAGAAGGAACCATACTTGAGGAAGAATCAAGCATAGCTCACACAGTTGGTTTAAAGCAGACCATTTTATTCCCCTTTGTAACACTGGGCAGCCTTATCAATTTTTGCGATTGTTTAATGGCCGGCGGAACAAGCCGGAAAAATCACAGCGAGGTCGGCAGTTCATACATTCACTTTAATTATACCCCCGAGCAGGACAAGGCCACTCCATCCATTATCGGCGATGTGCCGCACGGCGTAATGCTGAACCAGAACCCGATATTTCTTGGAGGGCAGGGTGGTCTTATAGGCCCGTGTCGTCTGGCATTCGGCACTGTAATAGCTGCCGGCACAATATGCAGAAATGATGAGCTGAGACAGCAACGTCTCATTTTCGATAAGGCCGGAAAGAGTGGAAACATTGTATTTATCCCGGACGCATATATAGGCATTAAAAGAATAGTGATAAACAACATTATATATATAGCAAATCTTACAGCCCTTATGCAGTGGTATATTAATGTGCGCACGCGGTTTATTTCAGATGATTTCCCAGAGCCCCTTTTTGTTGGTTTAAAAGAAAAGCTAAGTATGGCGATTAATGAACGGATAAAAAGGTTTAAAGATTTATGTGATAAAATGCAGGATGTTGCCGCCTCAGACCAATACCTTGCAAATGATAAGCTATCTTCAATTGTTGTGCGGCAAAAGCATGAGCTTTATAGAATGCGGACCAAGCTGGAAGAATCTTTCGTAGAGCTTCGCGATAATGCAGGTGATCAAGCTTTAAGAGATATTTTTCTTGAGAGAATAGATATTGGAATAAAAAAATGGGGCAAGGATTATATTGCTGTTATAAAGGGGCTTGAGAGCAAAGATTCAAAAACCGGAACCATGTGGCTTCAGGGTATTGTCGATGACATCACCATAAAACTGCTTGAAATTATACCATCTTTTAGAAACTGTTAAGTGTCTAAAGTGCCTTGTGAGCTAAAGTGCCTAAAGTTAAGGAATGCGCCTCTGGCGTTGCTAATTTTAACTTTTATCCCGCCTTGGCGAGATTAGATCACTTGAAACCTTGACCCATGCCTACTATGCGAGCCGGTAGTGCCAAAGCAGGCTTTAAAATAGACAGAATACCTTAACTTTAGGCACTTTAATATACTTTAGGCATTTTAGGCACTTGTAACTAAATAATTACTGTAACGGTAAAACCTTTTTATGGTACCACTACCAGAAGTAGTGGTTTAGGCCGATTAATAAAATCTTTAATAAGAAATAACAAATGGGCAAACTATTCGGCACTGACGGCATAAGAGGCAAAGCCAATGAATATCCGATAACACCTGAAATAGCTGTAGCCGTCGGCAGGGCAATCGCATCATTTTTTAAGAAAGAAATAGGCGTATCCAATATAATCATTGGAAAGGATACCAGGATATCCGGGTATATGTTGGAATATGCGTTAGTTTCCGGGATCTGTTCAATGGGTGTGGATGCATACCTTGCCGGGGTGCTGCCGACTCCAGGCATAGCTTTTTTAACCAGATCAACAGATGCGGTTGCCGGAGTTGTGATATCTGCATCCCATAACCCATTTTGTGATAACGGGATAAAGATATTTAGAGGAAACGGCTTCAAGCTTTCAGACAAAGAAGAGGAAAAAATCGAAAGGCTTGTGCTTGGGGATGAAATGATTTTAGCGTCAAAACAGATATGTGATACAGGCAATGTTTATAAAATAGATGATGCTGAACAAAGTTACTGCGCTTTTCTTAAAAGCACAATTACACAGGACAACCCATTCAAAGGAATTAAGATCGTTATCGATTGCTCAAATGGAGCAACATACCGTGTTGCACCCAAATTATTTGCAGACCTGGGCGCGGATGTAGAATCTATTTTCATCAATCCTGATGGAAAAAATATAAATGATAATTGCGGATCCCAGCATCCTGAGATTCTAACTGAAAAGGTTGTTGAAAAAAAGGCTGATGTCGGACTTGCCTTTGATGGCGATGGCGACAGGCTTATTGCAGTTGATGAAAAAGGAAATGTTTTAACCGGCGACCAGATACTTTTCATCTGTGCAATGGTCATGAAGCAAAAGGGGGTACTTAAAAATAATCTGGTTGTAAGCACGATTATGAGCAATATCGGGCTTAAGTTAGCTTTAAAAGATATAGGCGTAGAACATATTGCGACAGATGTAGGGGACCGTTATGTTGCGGAAAAGATGATTTCATCCAGAGCTGTTTTAGGGGGCGAAGAATCAGGTCACATGATCTTTCTGGATCATCATACAACAGGTGATGGGCTTCTTGCCGCTATAAGGCTGATCGAAGCTGTTAAAATGGAATCAAAACCTGTTTCAAAGCTCGGCAAAAGCATGACGGTATTTCCACAGGTTCTGATTAATGTCAAAGTAAAGAGCAAGCCTGATATTCAATCGATCCCTGTTATCAAAGAGGCGATAAAATCGGTTGAAACAAGCCTGGGCAAAAAGGGCAGGGTGCTTGTTCGTTATTCCGGCACTCAGCCCCTTTGCAGAATAATGGTTGAGGGGCCGAGCATCAATGAAACCAGCATGTACTGTAAGCAGATAGCAGATATAGTACAGGAAGAAATAGGAGTTTGAACGGCAGAGTAAAAAGTTTTTTGAACATCGAACATCGAACGTTGAACATCGAATAATGAAATCGCTTTGCTCCGCCAGTTTATAAATTGGCAAAATACCTTATTCAAAATTCGACGTTAGACGTTCGATGTTCGATGTTCATAGTCTTTTAGCTTGGAGGATTAACCGCACAGGTCGAACTTTCTAAAGTTATCTCCTGTTTCCTAATATTCTGAGCAGCATAAGAAACAAGTTGATAAAGTCCAGATATAATGTAAGAGCGCCCATGATCGCCCCTTTTCTGACGACTCCTGCCTCAAGACCGGCGGGCTGTGTAATGGCCATACGCTTTAGTTTTTGTGTGTCATATGCGGTTAAACCGACAAAAACAAAAACACCTATGTAGCTGATGATCATACTCATCCCGGAGCTGCGGATAAACATATTAACAACAGATGCTATGATAATTCCGATAAGCCCCATAGCCATGAAACCGCCAAGCGAGGTAAGATCACGTTTTGTAACCATACCGTATATGCTGCATGAAACAAAGGTCGCAGCGCAGATAAAAAATGTCGATGTAATGGATGAGCTGGTATAAATAAGGAATATAAAGGACAAAGTAGCCCCGTTTAATGCCGCATAGAGTATAAACAGGGCGGTCGCTGTTGAGGCCTGGATTTTTTGTACCCTTGCGCTTAAATAAAAAACAAGCCCTAATTCGCCGATTATCAGCCCAAAAAACAAAATCTGATTTCCATAAATAAGTTTTATCATACTTGGGCTGTTTGAAACATAAAACGCGATAAAACCTGTAAGACCCAGCCCAATGGCCATCCAGTTATACACACTGCGAATAAACTCGTTGACTATAACCTGAGTTTGTGTCTTTTCCATAGATACAGACCGCATTATTACCTCCTGATTGTATTAAGTATTAAGTGTTAAGTGCTTGATAAGACAAATAATTGCTTTAACCTAACACATGATGAATTCGGCCATTACTGTTTAAACCTTTTGATAAATAAAAACGGTGCGAAACTTAAATATATTATAACACAGCTTAATATTATTTCAAGATGGCGCCGTAAAAAGTCCAACTTTCTGTCACTCCCGCGCAGGCTGGAGTCTATAAGTGCTTGAAAGAACTTGATAGCGCTAATGGTTAGCGCTGATGGTTAGCGCTTACGCTTCACTACGTGTCACTACGTGTCACTTCGTGTCACTACGTGTCTCGCCTTCGCGGGAATGACGGTCTGAGAAAGAAGCCAACCCTGAACCTTGAACTGTGAACCTTGAACCCTACAAAATGATGAAACCTGAACAATTATATCAAAACCTGATAGAGATTGCTGAAAAACTAAATGTTAAAGTATCGGAAAAAAATTTTCGTAAAACAGGCATAAATATTCAAAGCGGATTCTGCAGGGTTAAAAACAAAAATCTTTTTATGATTGATAAACACCTGCCTGTTTTTAAAAAAAATATAATTCTGGCGAACTTTTTAAATAAAATGCCACTTGAAAATATTTATATAATGCCCGTGGTACGCGATTTTGTAAATAAGCATAGAGAGACCAGAAAGACCGAAAGGAAACATAGTTTTGCGGATTAAACGGGTTTTGATCAAGAGTTGGCCTGATTCTACGCATAAGTTTACATAATATATCTTATCAGTCGTTATGCAAATCTGTGAATTATACCAAGATTAGAATTGCTGGTATGTTTATAGGTAGCCGTTTACGGCTTGAAACTTGAAATTGGAAATTAGAAATTAGGAAGAACAGTACAAAAGCATGAAGGCCAAATTTCCAATTTCTAATTTCAACGTTCCGCGAACGGTTACGTTTATAGTTATTGAATGATTTTTCAAGCTGTGATAGAGATACTTTAAATGCCGTTTATAATCGTGCAAAGTATATATAATGAATCCTAATAACGGGAAAATAGAACAACGGATATATACTGTATCTGAACTGACTTTTTCTATTAAATCTTTGCTTGAAGAAAAATTCCCATTTGTCTGGATTTCCGGAGAAATCTCGAATTTTCGCAAGCCGGTTTCCGGGCATTTTTATTTTACACTAAAAGATGAAAATGCCCGGATAAATGCAGTAATGTTTCGTGGCCAGAACCGGAATTTGAAATTTAATGTCAAAGATGGGTTAAGCGTAGTAGGATTGGGCAGGATAAGTGTTTATGAACCTCGTGGTAACTATCAGATAATCTTTGAACACTTAGAACCAATAGGCATAGGCGCGCTACAAATTTCTTTTGAACAGCTCAAAGCCAAACTTTCCAAAGAAGGGCTTTTTGATGAAAAACATAAGAAACCCCTACCCTTTTTACCTAAAAAAATCAGCGTTATAACCTCTCCTACAGGTTCGGTTGTTCATGATATCCTGAAAATAATTTACGCACGCTTTCCAAACCTTCATGTTGAAATCATACCGGTTAAGGTTCAGGGAGATAAAGCTGAAAGGGAAATTGCATCAGCCTTTGAATTGTTAAATCTTAGAGCAGATACCAGGGACAGCGCCGATGTAGCCATCCTGGCGAGAGGTGGAGGGTCTATAGAGGATCTTGCGGCATTTAATTCAGAAACAGTTGCCAGGGCTGTTTTTGCCTCAAAGATTCCGGTTATTTCGGCTGTCGGACATGAGACCGATTTTACAATTTCCGACTTTGTTGCCGACCTCCGAGCCCCGACACCATCTGCTGCCGCAGAACTTGCGGTTAAAAAAAAGGATGATCTTGTGCATAGATGCATTGAAATCACAAGGTTATTAACCTCCTGTTTTTTCAATAAGATTGAGCGTTTTCGCACACAAATAAATAAAACATCAAAACGGCTGATTGATCCAAAGAAAAGAATTCAGGACCTCAGGCTTAGAATAGACGACCTAACCTCCCGGCTTATCAGGCTATTTGAAAACAGTTTGCGCTTGAGACGGGAAAGACTTGTTTGGCGTGTCAACAGTCTGCAAACAAATAATCCATTAATACAGATAAAAAAGATTAATGAAAAGCTTAAACAAAACAATGATAACATTTTAATTTATATAAAGATATATCTGGACGATAAATATTCTATACTTCGAGAACTTGCAGCCAGGCTTAATGCTTTAAGCCCTCTCTCAATCCTGGCTCGTGGTTATAGCATCACCAGGACGATTCCGGATGCAGTTGTTGTCATGGATGCAAAAGAGACAACAAAGGGGCAGGACCTTGAAGTAATAGTTTCAAAAGGTTCTTTAATATGCAGTGTAAAAAGGATATTGGATAATGACTAAGCTGACATTTGAAAAGTCTATGAAACAGCTTGAACAGATAGTTCAAGAACTTGAATCCGGTGATTTGCCTCTTGAGAAGGCTATAAAAAAATTTGAAGAAGGGATCAGACTGACAAAGTTCTGTTCCGAAAAACTGGATGAAACAGAAAAAAGAATCACGATGTTACTGCGAGATCAAGAAGGAAATATTTCCGAAAAACCATTTATAACTGAAGTGGAAGAATAAGTTACAACTTATAAAATCCCAAATTTCAAGCATCAAATTACAAATAAATCCCCTGTCTGCGTGCGGACACGCACAGGCAGGCAAATTTCAATATTCAATGACCAAAACATGTTTGGAATTTTGAATTTAGGTCATTTACGGGTTTGGAATTTTGAATTTTGGTCATTGTAATTTATTTGATATTTGTTATTTGTTATTTCAAGAAAGGAAATTCCTATACAATCAAGTTAGTTTTGGTTACAGTGCCGCAGGCGGCATAATATAGCTTTTTACGAATTCATCAGATTTGCGTAAGTATTAAAGAGGAGAGGGATAGTTGGAAATAAAATATATTGAAAATGTCGATCCGGAAATTGCCCAGGCTATTAATAGAGAGTTTGACAGGCAAAAAAACACCTTAGAGCTTATAGCCTCTGAAAATATAGCGAGCCAGGCTGTAATGGCGGCTCAGGGGAGTGTGCTTACAAACAAATATGCCGAAGGTTATCCCGGCAAGCGTTATTATGGCGGATGTGAATATGTTGATGTTGCAGAGAAACTGGCAATTGACAGGGCAAAAGAACTGTTTAATGCCGCGTATGCAAATGTGCAACCCCACTCGGGTTCTCAGGCCAACATGGCTGTATATTTTGCCCTTTTAGACATGGGCGATACTGTCCTCGGCATGAATCTTTCCCATGGCGGGCACCTGACACACGGAAGCCCCGTCAGTTTCTCAGGCAAATTCTATAATTTTGTTCACTATGGAGTCGGGGAGAAGACAGGAACCATTGACTATGACGAAGTTGCTTTTTTAGCGGAAAAGCACAGGCCAAAGATGATCGTTGCCGGAGCAAGCGCCTACCCGCGTATAATAGATTTTGAAGAATTTGCCCGAATCGCCAAATCAATAGGCGCTTATTTAGTGGTGGATATGGCCCACATAGCCGGTCTGGTAGCGGCAGATCTCCATCCATCTCCAATACCTTTTGCCGACGTCGTAACCTCCACAACCCATAAAACGTTAAGAGGACCTCGCGGAGGATTGATCCTTGCAAAAACAGATTACAGCGCTAAATTAAATAAAGAAATATTTCCCGGGATACAGGGGGGGCCTCTCATGCATATAATTGCTTCTAAAGCTGTTGCTTTCAAAGAGGCTCTATCTGAATCGTTTAAGACATACCAGATAGATGTTGTTAAAAATGCAAAGGCGCTTGCAGAGAATTTGATGAAAGAGGGAATTAAGCTTACATCAGACGGCACAGATAACCATATGATGCTTATAGATTTACAGAACCTTCATATCACCGGAAAGGATGCCGAAGAATACCTGGGACGCGCCGGCATTACAGTCAATAAGAATTCTATACCATTTGAGAAGCTAAGCCCTTTTATAACGAGCGGCATTCGTATCGGCACACCTGCTATAACCACGAGAGGCATGAAAGAGCCGGAAATGGAAGTTATCGCAAAACTTATTATTAGTGTTTTGAAGAATTTAGAGGATGAAGTTGTTATTAAAAACGCAAGGGCAAAAGTGCTCGAACTGTGCGATGCTTTTCCGATCAAATATATTTATTAAGATGTTAATATAACCTGGGTTGTAAACTCCGAACCCTGAAACCGATCACTTTAGATATAATGGCAACAAAAAATAGTCGTCCCTCATGGGAAACATATTTTATGGATATTGCGGAGCTTGTGGCAAAACGTTCCACATGTCTCAGGCGGGCGGTTGGCGCTATTATCGTAAAGGATAAAAGAGTGC
>CBDAFK010000019.1:0-8156 GCA_965195235.1 uncultured Desulfobacterales bacterium
TGTCGATTTCTACAACAACGGGAAGCGTCCGTGTCTTTTCATTCATCTGCGCCTTTATCCTCGCGACCCGTCCTCTCCATTTATGGGGGCTGCTGTTGCCTCTAAAAATTATTTCAACATCAGGCATGGCATCTTGCTTTAAATCGGTTACAAACCACTTGAGATCTTTTGTTGGTATCCGAATCTCAACATCAAGGGCGCCGTCACTATAAACACTCCCCATATATTGCCCTGCATTTACATGCAGCCCCTTTTCAATATCTTTTTGAAGCACCCAGCCATCAAACAAAGCAATAATGCTTGTTTTCTCAAGGTCGAGTTTTGCCTGGCAAAGCATAACTTTTCCCATATCAAGCTGCGCTTTAAGCTGCTCTTTTAAAGGCCCGGTTAAAGCTAACTGATTTTCAAGCCCCTGCAGACGCTCAAGACTTGCAAGATATCTCTGCTCTGCCTGGTCAAGCGTGGTTTGGGACACCACATTTCTGAAGGAAAGTTTTTTCAGACGTGAAAAGTCGGCCTGGGCCAGGGCTGTATCAGCCTTTGAAATTTTAATGCTGGCATCAAGGTTTTTTATCTCCTGTCGTAATTTCTTCATCTCCGCCTCAGTCTGCTTAATCTGTATCTTTTGCCTGTCCACTTCAAACCTATACGTACGCGGATCTATCTTAATCAGGACGGCACCCTTTTTGATAAAAGATCCCTCCTTAAAGGATGAATGTATGTCAATTATCTGTCCCTTGATTTCTGCGACAAGTTTCAGGGTCTCCCTTGGCTTAACTGTGCCATAACCATCTATAATCATATTCAAATCTTCAGATTTAACAGATAGAACCTCAACAAGGCGCTCTGCCTCCGTTTTAGCCTGGCGCTGTGCTTTGGGTCGCAGAGTTATAAGCAACGCCGCTATAGATAGAGACAAACCAAGAACCGCAACAACCCGCATTGACTTGAACATAAAATCTTTTTTCATTATCTAACTCTCCGGTAACATTTTAGGCTTTTCAAATAGACTTTTTTGACCCCAGTTAAATAAGATAAGCTCAACTATCCTTAATGCATTTTAAAATCGTGCGGATTGACTTTTATGCAACCTCATTAAGTTTTACATAAGTTTTACGTTTGGTTGACAAATATTTTATTTAATCATATTACTCATAAAAATATTAAAAAATACCGCATTCTTAGTATGTTATATTTTTTCTATGTAACTCAATAAATTCGGGCGATCTCCGGAAGCTGTGATTTTTTCGTTCCCATGCTCCAGCGTGGGAATGCATACCATACGGGTTCCCACGCTGGAGCATGGGAACCAGGCAAAGTTTGTGCCTCTGTGCCTTTGTGCCTCTGTGCCTATTAACCTGAGTAGTTACTATATTTGTTTATATAATATAAAAGCTGTTTTTAAACAACTGAAAAGGAAACCGGTATGACGAATGGAACCGGATATCAGGACAAACCGTGGCTGGCTCATTATGGAAAGGAAGTCCCGGAAACACTGGAATACGAAGAAACACACATTGTGGAGTTTCTCGAAAGATCGGCAGGAAAGTTCCCGGATAAAACAGCCCTGAATTTCCAGGGATATAAGGTTCCATATCGCGAGCTGAATGATATGGTAAAGCGTTTTGCTGCCTGCTTAAATGACTTTGGCATAAAAAAAGGTGACAGCGTAGCCATCCTTCTCCCGAACCTTATTCCCTGCGTTGTCAGCTATTACGCCATATTAAAGATAGGCGGAATAGTTGTCATGAATAATCCCCTTTATTCAGACAGGGAACTTCATCATCAATTCAATGATTCAGACTCAAAAGTTCTCATCACCCTTGATCTGCTTGGCAACCGGATGATAGATCTAAGACCGAAAACAAAAATAAAGCAGATTATTTATACATCTATCGGCGATTATCTTCCCTTTCCAAAAAATTTTCTGTTCAAGCTTGTCGCCAAAAAGAAAAAACTTGCAGCAAATGTCAAATCTGCTGATAATCTTTATAAATGGAAGGATGTTCTGGCAAAATATTCTTCAAAGCCACATCCTGCGGACATCTCTTTTGATGACGTTGCAATGTACCAGTATACCGGCGGAACAACCGGTGTTTCAAAAGGTGTAATGCTGACACATGCCAATCTGAGCAAACAGATCCAGCAGATTTCAGCATGGTTTCCAACATTTAAAAATGGCAGTGAAAAAATGCTTGGCTGCCTCCCATTCTTCCATGTTTTTGGTCTTTCGCCCTGCATGAACTGGTCTATACACATGGGATGGGAGATTATTCTTGTCCCAAAGCCCAGGCCACAACCTCTTCTCGAAGCTATTAATAAATACAAGCCCACAATAGCAGCATTTGTCCCGACAATGATAATCGGAATGCTTAACCATCCTGATATTGTTAAGGCGGATATCACTTCCATCAGAGGCTGCTTTTCCGGGAGCTCTCCCCTTCCCATTGAAGTTATTAAAGATTTTGAACAAAAGACAGGAGCTGTTATTGTAGAAGGGTTTGGCTTAACTGAAGCTACGCCTGTAACCCATATAAACCCCTTTGTAGATGGCAAAAGAAAGGTCGGAAGCATTGGCGTGCCTATTCCGGATACACAGTGCCGCATAGTTGACCTGGTTGAGGAAAAAACAGATGTTCCTGTTGGAGAGACAGGCGAACTCCTTATTAAGGGGCCCCAGGTTATGAAAGGTTACTGGAATATGCCGGAAGAAACAGAAAAAACCCTGGTGGACGGCTGGCTTCGCACAGGAGATATCGCCAGGATGGATGAAGACGGCTACTTTTTTGTTGTTGACCGCAAAAAGGATATGATTATATCCGGCGGTTTAAATGTGTATCCGCGCAACATTGAAGAGGTCTTTTATGAGCATCCCAAGGTGCTGGAAGCTTGTGCCATTGGAGTGCCGCATCCAACCCGAGGTGAAGCGATTAAAATTTTTGTTGTGCTGAAAAAAGGAGAAACTGCAACACAGGAAGAACTTCTTGATTTTTGCATAAACAGGATGGCTAAGTACAAATTTCCAACTGAGATCGAATTCAGAAAAGAGCTTCCAAAAACCAACGTGGGCAAAGTTTTAAAAAAGATTCTCAGAGAAGAAGAGACAAAAAAAAGAAAAGGCAGTTGATTTCACCACGGAGCCTGCCCGCCACCGCGAGCTCAGGTGAGGCGGGCAGGCATTGATTCGTAATTTCTCGGAATGCAATTCGAACAACATATCCCCAGGCAAGAATTAAGTTTAATAGTGAGTCCCAAGTGCCCCCGCTCTATGAAAGTTTCCCTAACCGCTAATATGCTTCTCTGTAGGATTGAGATATTTGCGTTTATGCTGTTTTTTATGGTAAAATTATAAAAATGATTAACTGTATCTTAATTAGTGTCTGAACGAAAACTATCCAAAGTTGTCGTTTGCCTGGTTCCCATGTTCCAGTATGGGAACTTCAGGGGGCGGGGCTTAAGCCCCGCTTCCCTTGCCGGTCATTTCCTCTCTTCGGTCGAAATTACAAAAAGAGGGGGTTGTCGTTCAGGCACTAATTAAAGAGTTTAATGGAGAATAAATAATATGATAATAATGGGACATCGCGGGGCTGCGGCTATTGAGCCGGAGAATACTCTGTTATCTATTAAAAAGGCAATGGATATTGGTGTAGATGCTGTGGAAATTGACGTGCATCTGAGCAAGGACAACGAACTAATTGTAATACATGATTCAACTCTTGACCGGACGACCAACGGAACCGGACCGGTTAATAATTATACTTTATCTGAACTAAAAAAGTATGATGCCGGAAAGGGTGAGTCTGTTCCAACTCTTCAGGAGGTTATGGAATTAACTGATAAAAAGGTTAAGCTTGTAATTGAGCTTAAGGAGAAAGGTACAGAAAGAACAGTTGTTGAACAGATAAAAAAGAACAGTTTTGAAGACAATGTTTATGTTATTTCATTCTGGCACAGACTTGTAAAAAACGTTAAGGAAATAGATAGCGGTATTAAAACAGGCGTTCTCATGGTTGGATGTCCTGTTGACACAAGTATTGCAGATCGGGCATTGGCTGATGCGCTGGTTATGAAATATAATTTTGTTGACGCGAAATTTGTTGAATTATCCCATAAGAACGGTTTGAAGGTTTTTATATGGAATATAGATACTCCAGATTTTATTAAGCCTTTTGCCGATATTGGTGTTGATGGTATTGGAAGCAATAACCCCGGCATACTGATAGATTACTTCGGGCGATCAGGGATATAGTAACCTGGGTTCAAATTTCTTAATAAACCCTAACGTTGCAAAAGTCGAGGGTGCCGCAGATCCAAGGCGTCAAGGGTGAGGCTGTAGTAATTTACGCCGATCCCTTGAGAACGCAGGAGATGCGGTATCATCGGCTTTCCCGTAGGGTAAACAACTCTGCGAATATCATAACTGCGTTGGACCACACTATAGGTGGAATCGTGTCAAGAACTTATAAACCAACAAAACTCATTGTTATTATTGTCTTTCTTCATGCTTTAGCCGTGTTGTTTATGCAACATTAGGCTAAAGAAAGGAGTCGCATAATATGAATCCTTATACTGTAATCAGTATTTTTACTCTGCTCGCCAGTTTTTCATGGGTTGTGCTTTCCTATGATTATTATGCTAAACTTAAAAACTGGCATATTAGCAAATGGTATGAAAAAAATACTTCTCTGATAAAAATTGCCGGCTTTATTTCTTTGCCAGGTTCAGCACTCGCTTCTGCTTACCTGTTTCAGTGGTGGAGCCCATTTATAGTACTTATTATTGGTTTCTGCTTAGCTCAGTTAATGACAAGTATATTTAAAAAGAATGTGCAGTACATAGCATTAGTGGGTGTTCCGATCTTCCTTTTTATAGGCATAATAATTTTACACAATATTTAGCCTGAAATGAGCGTTTCAAATTGATCTGCGATTGATATACCTTGTCAACGGATGGTTTTCGCTTCGTTCATAGTCAGTCTTCCAATGCTAATTTATCTTCTTTATTTAGAAGATTCTGTTTCGAAATAACGCTTCTGCCCAGTTCTTTTTCGGTTTCTTTTCTGGCATTTCCGGCAACCTTACCCGCGCGCCCGGCAACCTTTTTATTTTGAGGAAACGTATTGTGTATTCCGCTTCATTCCGGCCAGTGAATTCGTAGAGCAGTTGATTCAACAATCAGATCTGGCCAGAAAAGAACACTTTAGATCGGAAGAGCACACGTCTGAACTCCAGTCACATGTCAGAATCTCGTATGCCGTCTTCTGCTTGAAAAAAAATTACTCAAATCACTTATTTCCGTTACAGGAGGATGCGGTAAGAAATTATGGGATTTTGAATTGTGAAGAAGGAAGTGATGACAGTAATAAAAATCTTCTGGTTATCGCCCCAACCTCCTCAGGAAAAACCTTCATCGGAGAAATGGCTGCAATAGCTCAGGCCGTTCACCTTCAAAAAACCATCTATTTAGTTCCTTTAAGAGCACTGGCTGATGAAAAATATAGGCATTTTAAAAACCTCTACAGTCATTATGGAATAGATATGGTCATCTCTACCCGTGACCGTAGTGAAGATGACCATAATATCATCTCCGGAGATTATGATGTTGCGGTAATGGCCTATGAAAAATTTAATTACTTTTGTTTGAAATGTCCTCGTTTTTTAGACATTGTTTCTTTAGTCATCATCGATGAAATGCAATTGATTAATGACTCAAAATGGGGTCCTCTGCTGGAAAGCATGGTAAACCATATCGATAAAAATAATAAAGATATTAAAATCATCGCCCTTTCAGCTTTTGTTGAAGGACAAGATGCTCTTGTAAGATGGTTTCCTGGACGAACCCTTATTTCCTATCAACGCCCGGTGGAACTACGTAAAGGCATCGTAAGAGATGGTATCTTTAATTATATTACTTCCAAAAAGAAAAAAAATTACAAAAAAGAAATATTTTTTAAACCGGAAGCAGTTGATGAAAATTGCTTTGAGGATTATTTGTTAGAGACAGTGAGGTATCTGATAAAACAGGGAGAATCGGTTTTGATATTTTTTGCAACCTGTGGTGAGACACAAAAATGGGCTAAATGGCTGGCGTCTCAATTAGAAAGCTCTGCTGCATCTTGTGCATTAAAAGAGCTGAAAGAAATGGAAGATACTTTATCCCGTGATGAATTGAGAGGGACATTGGAAAAAGGGATTGCTCATTATAATCAGAACCTCTCATGGGAAGAAAGGAATTTGATCGAGACTTATCAAAAAAAGGGAGAAATAAAGATTATCTGTGCTACCAACATCATGGCCATGGGTATCAATCTTCCTTTTAATAATGTGATTATTGCCCTGGATAAAATATATAATGATGAAGGAAATTATCCTCCTAATTATCGAACCAGCCTTACCTTTGCCGCTATTGAAAATATGGGTGGAAGAGCCGGGATATTAGAGTTTGGAAGGGTCATTTTTTTGGCTCATTCTTTAGTCCTTCAGAATATTTACAAGAATCTTTATTTTAAATTTTTAGGAGATAATAATTGCAAACATAAGGAAAATAAGCAGTCAATAAATGTAGATAATGATTTACTTACTTATCTTTTAAGATTAGCGGTAAATATAAACCTTGATTATGAAAAGTTAAAGAGTCATATAAAGAAAGAGGATTTTGTTTCCCTAAAAAGTCAGAGTAAATTCGAAGATAATAATTTCTTTTCCGGTTACTGGCAGTTTGCTTTTAATAAGGCAAATATCCATAAAAGAATAGAAAAACGCCTGAATATTTTAAAAGGAAACAAATTGATTAGGATGAATAAAAATGGTGTTTTATCTCCCACCGACAGCGGTATCTTAATAGCTGCCAAGAGAATTAAAGTAGAAACTTTTTTGTTTTTTAAATCCTGGTTGAGATATTGTAAAAAGGGAGATATTAGTGTTCTGGAGATTCTTTTTCTACTGGCTTTAAGCCCGGATGGTAAAGCATTGCCTATCCCCTTTTCTCAAGCTATTAGAGATGATTATAAAAAAGGAATTTATCAATACGGTTATAGAAAAAGTTACTGGTATAAACTATTGCATCTGATATTCGAACAAGGTGATGAAGATAAGAAACTTTTTCGGGATAATATTTTAATAAAAAAAGAGAAAGTAGAAACCACCTCTTTAGAATATTATATCATCTTTAAGAAAACTCACTTATTATATGATTGGATAACGGGAAAAAAGAGTGTTAAGACAATTGAACAGGAATATGATCTTTACAGAGGTTGTATCTATAGATTGGGGGAAGGGTTTTCCTGGTTAGCCGATAGTCTTTCAGCAATAGCAGAAAGCATGGGTTGGGAGAAAAAATATAGTAAGGATTTGGATAAAATAAAGATGCTGTCCTACAGGTTATCAGGAGGGGTACAGGAAGAAGGATTAAATTTAGCCCTGCTGTATATTCCCGGTTTAAGCCGATACTATATTAGAAGGTTGGTGGGGGCCGGATATGGGGATGTGAATTCTTTGAGTGATGCGAGTGAGGGAGAGTTGGGTAAATTGCTTCCGAAAAGATTAGCTCAAAGAATTCAGAAAAAAATGAAAGAAAAAGATAGTCATCAGAAAGTACTAAAAGAAAAATTAATAGTGCAAGATAAAAACTGTGAGCCGGTAATACTCTCCTCTCAATTGAAAACCACAAGTATTACTTCCGCATCTCATAACTTGAAATCCGTATCTGCAAGCTCTCCATCAAAAACTGAAAACTGTAAACCAAAACTTGTAACTATATTAGAAATCGACCGCCGCCACACGGATAGAATAATATTTGAGGGGAAAGAAGTTAAACTAACTCCCTTAGCCTTCTCCCTGCTTTATCTTTTAGCCCAAAATCCGAAAGAAGTTTTAATTTATGACTATCTTATAAATACAATCTGGAAAGGAAGCGAGGATGCTACCTACACTCAGGTAACCTTTCATCTCTCTAAAATAAGAAGAGCCGTTCTAAAAACTATTTGCCATAATAAAAGAAATAGAAAAAAAGTCAAAGAGATTTTTAAAGTAGTCTCCCGAAGAGGGATAATGTTAAATTTAGAAGAAGATAAATTAAAAATTAGTTAAAAAAAATACTTTTATTAGGCTAATTTGATACAAAATCCAACTTAATTTTTTGAAAAATAATATTTTTAT
>CBDAFK010000020.1:0-4414 GCA_965195235.1 uncultured Desulfobacterales bacterium
GACTACTCGACTACTCGACGAGGTCTGAATATTAAAAGATACAACCAAACTTTTTTCTCATCTTTGGCTTTTCTATCTTGCCGGTGGGGCTTCTTGGCACATCGTCGAAAAATATTTTCCTCGGTCTTTTATATCTTGGAAGCTCTTCACAAAACTTAAACACTTCCTCTTCGCTCATACTTACGGCGGGCTTGACTTTTATAACTGCCGCAACAACTTCTACGAGACGATCATCAGGCACGCCGATTACCCCGACATCATGAACCTTATTATTATTCATTAAGAAGTTTTCAATCTCAACAGGAAAAATATTCTCGCCGCCTGATATTATAACATCCTTTTTCCGATCAACCAGCCATATAAAGCCGTCATCATCCATGCGGGCAATATCCCCTGTAAGCAGCCATCCATCAATCAATGTTTCAGCCGTTGCTTCGGGATTTTTATAGTATTCCTTCATAACCCCCGGCCCTTTTACCAGGAGCTCGCCTGATTCTCCTCTAAGCAGGGCTTTCATATTGCTATCAACAATCCTGCATTCCCATTCAAACCCGGGAAGGCCTATTGCGCCGACCTTATGAAGATTTTCTATTCCAAGATGCACACACCCGGGGCCTGTGGTTTCTGTAAGACCATAATTGGTGTCGTAATCATGATCAGGGAAGACCTTTTTCCATTTTTTAATAAGGCTTGGGGGAACAGGCTGAGCGCCTATATGCATTAATCGCCATTGATCAAGCTTATAATCGCTTAAGTTTATATCGTTATTTTCAATAGCGACAAGTATATCATGTGCCCAGGGAACAAGAAGCCATACAATAGTCGCCCTTTCTTTGGAAATGGTTTCCAATATCCATTTTGGGCTAACCCCTTTCAGGATAACAGATTTTGCCCCGACAATAAAATTGCCGAACCAATGCATCTTTGCCCCTGTATGGTAAAGAGGAGGTATGCACAAAAAGTTATCATCGTGTGTTTGGTTATGGTGATGATTTTCAACTAAACATGCAAATTCAAGATTCCTGTGAGTCAAAAGCACGGCCTTTGGTCTGCCGGTAGTCCCTGAAGTAAAATAGAGCGCTGCGCTATCAGAGGGTTTGATTTTAATCTTCGGATTTATAATAGAGCCTGATAAAAAAATATCTTCATATTGCCGGGCATAATCCGGGCATTTATTATCATTGCCGACAAATATATAGGTAACAACGGTTTTATCTAAACAGGCTTTAATCGAATTTATCCTGTCAATAAATTCCTCTCCGAAGATAAAAACCTTTGCCTGCGCAGTCTCGGCACACATCATGATATCATCGGCTGACAGCCTGAAATTCAGCGGAACAGCCCAGGCGCCTGAACGAAGTATGCCGAAATAAACAGGAAGCCATTCAAGAGCGTTCATCATAAGCTGGATGACCTTGTCTTGCTTTTTAATCCCCATGGCGATCAGTGAATTGGCGATGCTGTTTGCCTGGCTGTTGAATTCATCCCAGGTAATCTGTCTGCGTATATTTTTAGCCGGCTCTCTTTCAATAAGAGCGATTTCCTTGCCGTAATCAGCAGCGTTTTTTTCTAATATTTCAGTTATAAGCATATTTTTTAAAAAAAATCCCGCGGCGCGTATTGCGGGCGGGATTTTAAGCAACTTCTATTTTATACTATTTTTTATCATCGCTCTTTACTTCTTCAAAATCGGCATCTACAACATCCTCGTCAGGAGTGGAAGGCCCGGCCTCGGGCTGAGCAGCGCCTTCCGCGCCGGCTTCAGCCTGCTGTTCCCCTTTTTGTGATGCCTGCTGATACATGGCTTCTGCCAGCTTATGGGAAGACTGTGTCAATTCCTCGCTCAGACGCTTAATCTCCTCCTTATCATCCCCTTCCATAACCTTTTTAAGGCGGCTGATAATCTCATCAATGTTACTTTTAGTTGCAGTGTCCACCTTGTCTCCAAGGTCTTTCATAGATTTCTCGGTCGAATAAATCAGGGTATCGGCTGTATTGCGGGCTTCCACCAGCTCCTTTTTCTTTTTATCTTCATCGGAATGAAGCTCCGCGTCTTTGACCAGTTTGTCTATCTCTTCCTTTGACAGGCCGGAAGAAGCCGTAATCTGAATCGACTGCTCCTTACCGGTAGCCTGATCCTTTGCAGACACGTTAACAATGCCGTTGGCATCTATGTCGAATGTTACCTCAATTTGAGGGATACCTCTCGGTGCAGGGGGTATGCCCACCAGTTCAAAACGTCCAAGTGTCTTATTGCCTGCCGCCATCTCACGTTCACCCTGGAGCACATGAATTGAAACAGCAGGCTGGCTGTCTGAGGCGGTTGAAAAAATCTGGCTTTTTTTTGTAGGAATGGTTGTATTTTTTTCAATAAGCCTTGTCATAACTCCGCCCAGGGTTTCAATGCCGAGAGAAAGAGGTGTAACATCGAGAAGCAGAACATCTTTGACATCTCCTCTCAGAACACCTCCCTGAATAGCGGCGCCGACCGCGACAACTTCATCAGGATTAACCCCCTTGTGTGGTTCTTTGCCAAATATCTTCTTAACCCTTTGCTGAACAGCCGGCATGCGTGTCATGCCGCCAACCAGGATAACCTCATTTATCTCGCTTGTGGTCAGGCCTGAATCCTTGAGCGCAATACGGCACGGGTTTTCAAGTTTGTCTAATAAATTGCCTGTCAGGGCTTCCAGCTTTGCCCTGGTTATCTTGATGTTAAGGTGCTTGGGGCCGCTGGCATCGGCAGTTATAAAGGGAAGATTAACATCTGTTTCCATAGATGTGGATAATTCCATCTTTGCCTTTTCAGCCGCTTCCTTAAGCCGTTGCAGGGCCATCTTGTCACTTCTGATATCAATTCCCTGATCTTTTTTAAATTCATCTGCGAGATAATCGATTAGCCTGAGATCGAAATCTTCCCCTCCAAGATGGGTATCGCCGTTTGTAGATTTTACTTCAAATACACCTTCACCGATTTCAAGTATGGATATATCAAATGTCCCTCCACCAAGATCAAAAACAGCAATCTTTTCCTCTTTTTTCTTGTCCAGGCCGTAAGCAAGAGACGCGGCGGTTGGTTCATTAATAATTCTTAAAACATTAAGACCGGCAACCTTTCCGGCATCTTTAGTAGCCTGACGCTGGCTGTCGTTAAAATAGGCCGGCACGGTAACTACCGCATCTGTAACCTTTTCGCCGAGATATTCCTCGGCTGTTTTCTTGAGATTTGCCAGTATAAAAGATGATATTCCCGCAGGACTGTGAAGCTTATCATGAAGTTTTATGCGGATATCGCCGTTACTTGCCTGCTCCATCTTATAAGGAAGTATTTTCATGTCATCCTGAACTATAGGTGATGCATACTTTCTGCCTATAAGTCTTTTCACAGCAAAAATCGTATTTTCAGGATTCGTGATAGCCTGCCTCTTTGCAATTTGACCGACCAACCTCTCCCCCTTGTCTGTTACTGCGACTATAGAAGGTGTTGTGCGACCACCTTCGGGATTAGTAATTACCTTTGCTTTGGTTCCTTCCATTATTGCTACGCACGAATTAGTAGTGCCAAGATCGATTCCAATTATTTTACCCATTATGTTCCTCCTTAATCTTATGTCTAATCTATTTTATTAGCTTTATTCTCAATGTCTGTGTTTTTTTCATTGTTTGATTTGACTTTTGGCGTGGAAACTACAACCATGGCAGGTCGCAGCAGCCTGTTATGCATAATGTAACCTTTTTGAAGCTCATTTATAACAATATGTTCAGTATGATCATCTGTTTCTTCAGTCATTACAGCCTGATGAAAATTGGGATCAAAATGCTTTTTCAATGATTCAACCGGTTTTACGTTAAACTTTTCCAAAATTTTCAGTATCTCTTTCAGGGTCATATTAACCCCTTCCACCAACCCGGAATTTGCCTGCTTAGCATCGCTGGAAGAATTTACAGCGCGCTCAAGATTATCAACGACTGAAAGCAGCTCTTTAATTAAGGACTCATTTGCAAATTTTCTGAATTCATCCATTTCTCGATCTGATCGCTTTTTGTAATTTTCAAACTCGGCTGAAGTCCTTAAAAAACGATCATACGTTTCCCTGGATTCCTCTTGCGCAACCTTTAGCTTGGCTTTCATTTCCTTAATTAAATCATGAGATTTTTTTTTATGCTTTTTCGCTGTCTCGGTTTTTTTTAACTCTTTTTTTGCTGAATCAACCTCTTTAGTTTCAACATCTGTTTCTATTTTCTTTTCCTCAGTCATAAGCAGGTATATGCTCCTGTTTTTATGCAAAATATTTTAAGTCTTAAGCGTTAAGTTTGATGAATTCGACTTTTTACGACACCATCAAATATTGTTTAAAAAAATAATACTATTTGGAATATTGTCAAGACGGTAATTACAAGGATAGGGTTAGAG
>CBDAFK010000021.1:0-3680 GCA_965195235.1 uncultured Desulfobacterales bacterium
GATCAGCAAACACCCCTATGTTTTTCTGGAATTGTTTTGGAATTTGATTCAAGGGAAAAGGGTATCGTATCAAGAACTCATGGATAGACCATATAATGATAACTTTTACAGGATTCCGATCGGTCTTGGCGCCTGCCTGGCGATCATGTTCCTTTTTGTTTATGGTGTAATTTTTATATAAGGGTGAGCTAATTTGTGAATTGAGGGATTAAGGGATTAGGGAATTGAGGAATTGAAATCAACAGAATACCTTTAATTGTATCCTATTTAAATTCCGTGGTAGATTAATTTGCTCAAAAAATATCTTATTGATATTACAATATTTTATTTTTCTTAAAATTCAAATTTTTCAGTTTTACCCGTAGGGGCAATCCCTTGTGGTTGCCCATTTTCGTTATTAATCAAATTTTCTTTTTCGATATCATTGTTATTTTGGGCGACCACAAGGGTCGCCCCTACAAGGATTTGCAATCTGTTTTACCACGGAATTTGAATAGGATACCTTTTTCATCTGTTGTAAATTCTAAACTCTGGCGTCTAAGAATATCGTAATACAGCATAATCCGCTTGATATAATTTACAGGTTCTATCCCCCTGCAATAACCGTATTTAGCCTTTTTATAATACTTTCGATATCGTAAAAGAGGTAAAGTTTTTTTTAGAGACAGCCATTTATCCGGATCAAGGTCCATTTGTTTTGCAAGATTTCTTGCATCCAGTATATGCCCCTGGCCGATATTATATGCAGCAAGAGCAATAAATAACCTGTCCGGAGAATCTGTCCTGTCAAAATGGTTATATAAATTTTTTAAATGGCGAACTCCTGCATTAATATTCTGGACAGGATCGAACATGTCTTCTACGCCAAGACTGTTAGCAGTTGAAAATGTAAGCTGCATAAGGCCAAAGGCCCCTGAATGACTTGTTGCCATGGGATCGAAATGAGATTCCTGATATATTTGAGACGCTATCAATCTCCAGTCAAAATTATATTTTCCAGCCGCCTCCATAATAATCTGTTTGTATCTCGGCAGCCTGGTATTAAGCCTTGTGTGATATTTTCTAAGATCAACATAATCAAAATTATCTATATCTGCATAATATTTATTATATATTTCGGCAAATTTGCCGTTTGAGTTTATTTTATCAAAAAAGAAATTGATTTTATTGAGAAGTTTTTTGGAGTAGGGCTTAACGGCCCAGCCCAGAGATTGCTCGTCACTTATTGGGAATGCAAGCGCTATCTGAGGATAGTATCTCCTGTTAAGCAAAGCAATATTTCTGTCAGCAACAGTGACTTTAATAGTTCCTGCTGCCACCTGTTGTATCAACTCATCTGTGGATATATTGTCATGCAGTTTAATTTTAACATCTACTCCATTTCTCCCAAGAGCTTCAAGCCTTTCCTGATATGACGTTCCTTTTCTGACATGAACTGTTTTACCGGCAAGATCCTCAATTTTTTTAATACCTGTATTGTTGCGACGGACAATAACATATTGCCTGGTTGAAATATAACCATTGGAAAAAACAGCCTCTTTTTGCCTTTCAGGTGTAATAGTCATACCGGCAGCTACAAATGAACCTGTTCCATTCTTTAAGGCCGGAATTATCTCATCCCATTTTTCAGCGGTCATTATTTCCAGTTTTACTCCAAGATAATCTGCAAAAAGCTTTGCAAGTTCATATTCAAAGCCCATGGCCTGGCCTCTGTATAAATAGTAACAATGTGAATTGTTACGAGTTATTACAGTAATATTACCTGTTTTAAGGATATTATCCAGTTCGTCAGGCTCTGAATTTACATAGATAAAAAACAGGCAGCAAGAAAGGAACAAAAAAATAACTGCTGTGTTAGCTATAAATGTCGGGGCATTATTAATTTTATTACCGGCCATTTGTAGTTAAAAGGCTCCTAATTGACACTTAATTATCTTTATTTTCATAGCCTCGCACGCACAACTTACCCTAAATTTATGAACATTATATAAAGATGCTATGTCCCAAACCTTCTTGCATGTCAGTTTCCCTTCAACCAGAGCATCAGTGATTGCATTTTTTAAGCCCTGATCCAACGGCATTTTAGGTTTTACTTTCCTTTTTTTTGGTTGATATCCATATAAGCCAAGCTGGCATTTTGCCAGCCTGAAATTAAGCAGATCAACCATCTTTCCAACATCGCGAGGTGGAACCTGCAATTCCTTTGCAATTTTAAATGCAACAAAGCATGGTAGTTTTCCCTTAACAGAATGTTTTAAAATTTCCTCTTTAATTAAATTGTCCGGTTTTACATCGGATTTATGTTTCTGTGCAAATTGTTTGTTTTTGTGAATACTCATTGTTATTCTCCCTTTTTTAAAAAATTATCATATTGTATTTTTGTTAAAAACACAATTGTAAAGAATGAATTTCTATTTTGCTTGAAGTAACTAAAAGTATTTGTTAACATTTTTGATGAATTCGTAAAAAGTCAAAAAATGCCGTTTTCCGTCATTCCGGCGAAAGCCGGGCACGTAGTGAAGCTTTAGCGCTATCCAGTCTTTTCAAACAGTTAGAGACCATCTGGACTCCGGTTTTCACCGGAGTGACGACTTTTTACGAGTTCATCATTTTTAATTATGATTATAAAACGTAAAAAAAAGCGTCAGATCACGGTCGGAAAAGTAAAAGTCGGCGGACTGGCTCCTGTTTCTGTTCAGTCTATGACTAATACTTTTACTCAGGATGTCACAGCCACGGTTTTGCAAATAAAACGTTTGGAAGAGGCCGGATGTGAGATTGTCCGGGTAGCTGTGCCTGATAAAGAAGCGGCCGAGGCAATTTCTGCAATAAAGGATAAAATATCGATTCCCCTGATAGCAGATATCCATTTTGACTACCGCCTGGCGATTGCTTCGGCTATAGCTGGCGCTGATGGCTTGAGATTAAATCCAGGCAATATAGGAGGAAGCAAAAAAATAAAAGCGGTTGTTGACTGCGCAAAAAAATTTAATATTCCAATCAGGATTGGAGTTAATTCCGGCTCTCTTGAAAAAGATATTTTGAGAAAATATAAAGGCGTTACTGCTGAGGGCATGGTTGAAAGCGCTATCCGTCATATAGAATTATTAACATCATATGACTTTTATGATATAAAACTATCTATAAAAGCATCAGATGTACTCCGCAGTGTTGAGGCTTACAGGCTGCTTTCGTCAAAAACCGATTTTCCTCTTCATGTGGGTATAACAGAGGCCGGCCCCCTTTATCCGGGAATAGTCAAATCATCACTCGGCATAGGGATGCTTCTTGCAGAAGGGATAGGTGATACGATTCGAGTCTCTCTGACCAGAGATCCTGTCGAAGAGATTCGTGTGGGTTATGAAATCCTGAAAGCTCTTGATATCCGCCGGCATGGTCCTGATATAATATCATGTCCGACCTGCGGCCGTTGCAAAATTGATTTGTTTAATATTGTTGAACAAGTGGAAAATTCCCTTATATCAAACCGTCTGCCAATTAAAATAGCCATCATGGGATGCATTGTAAACGGCCCGGGAGAAGCAAAGGAGGCAGACATCGGAATTGCAGGCGGTGACGGCATCGGAATACTGTTTAAGAAGGGAAAGGTAATAAAAAAATTTTCTCAGGAAAAAATAGTTGAAGTTCTACTGAAAGAGATTGAGCTGATGGGCAAAGCA
>CBDAFK010000022.1:0-6215 GCA_965195235.1 uncultured Desulfobacterales bacterium
AAAGGAAAAGAGGCCTTTTTCTACAATCTATGGTGAGATAGAGATAGATCCTGTCCAATATGTTTCTGTGCAGGCAGATGCCACGTGGTGCCAATATGATAGTCTGGTTAAATCACGCAACATTGCGGCAACATTATCCGATAAACGCGGAGACAGGCTCTTTGTTGAACACAGGTATACCTATAACTCGAGCGAATCCATTTATACAGACATGAGCCTGGTAGTATCAGACCAGCTAAAGGTATATGCTGATTATGAGCGAAATCTTTACAGTCCTCAGGATATAAAAAAAGGCATTGGATTTTTATACAAAGCCCAGTGCTGGTCTATAGATTTTAGCTATACACACGAAGATAATGACAGGAAATATGCATTTATAATTAATCTTTACGGGATTGGAGAGTTCGGCAGAAACATAGTGGGGCGCATGATGGAAGAGCCGCTGTAACGGAGCTTGGGTTATTAGATGGAGATAAAACAGATTAATCGCCTGTGGTATGTTCTGTATACGAAAAGCAGGTTCGAGAATGTAGTTAATGACGCTCTAATCAAAAAATCGTTTGAGGTTTTCCTGCCAAAGATACTGGTAAAAAGTAAACGCCGTGACAGACGGTTAATGATATGGGCACCTCTTTTCCCCGGCTATCTGTTTTTAAAAACCGGCCTTCAATCCCCCGAATATGTTGAAATTTTAAAGACAGGCGGGGCTGTCCGTTTAATCGGCAACAAAGAAGGACCCATCCCTGTTGCCACCGAGACCATTGAATCGCTTAAAATTATGGTGGCGGGAGACAACAAAGTTTTTACCGGCACCCGTTTCAAAAAAGGGGACCCTGTTACAGTGGTTTATGGCCCGTTTACAGGGTTGACCGGAACCTTTGTCCAATACAAGGGTAAAGGGAGAGTTATCGTTACTATCGAAGCTCTTAGGCAGTTTGCCGCAGTGGATGTGAGCGAAGATGATGTTGAAAAGCTCCCAAAAATATTGTTATAACCGCTTGACTTCTTAACGAGTTTTGTTTAATAGTTTTATGGTGAAGACATTAAACGGCAGGTATTGCAAAAAGGAGGGTATATGAATAAACTGGAGATTATTTCCGCCTTAAAAACCGAGGCTAATATCTCAAAATCGGATGCCACAAAGGTGGTTCAAATATTTTTTGATTCTATGCAGAATGCCCTGGTGCAAGGAGAAAGAGTTGAAATTCGCGGGCTGAGCAGCTTTTTTGTAAAAAAGTACAAGGCATATACCGGCAGAAATCCAAAGACAGGCGAAAAGGTTCTGATAAAGCCCAAAAAGCTCCCGTTTTTTAAGGCCGGAAAAGAATTGAAAGACAGGGTAGATAATTAAATTTGTGTCCGGATTTGCGGTGACAATAGATCAAAAAAAGCCGATACAACTTTTAACTGCCTTTCTGCAACATGGTACCATTCCTAACGCCCTTCTTTTTACAGGCATGGAAGGGGTTGGCAAACGCACTACAGCCATGATGTTTGCCATGGCGTGTAACTGTCTGAGCAAAGAGCCATGGAGCTTTTTTCAGGGCGGGAACCAGGCAACAAAAGACCGGATCTGTTATTGCAAAGCATGCGTGAAAATCCGATCAGGAAATCATCCTGATATCATACAGGTTAAACCGTCAGGCGCCTATATCAAGATCGCTCAAATACGTTCTTTGCGTGACATTCTTGCTATGAAACCCTACGAGGCAAGGATGCGTGTTGTAATAATATCAGATGCCCGGGCAATGAACCCTTCGGCCGGAAATGCGCTGCTCAAGGTTCTTGAGGAACCACCTGGTCGGACCATTCTGATACTTACCACCATACAATCGTCTGATCTCCTCCCCACAATTGTTTCACGCTGTCAGCATATCAGATTTAGCCCAATTTCCTGCAAGAGACTGGAGGATATTCTGGTTGACAAAGAGGGGCTTGATTATGATGATGCAAAAATAATTGCGACTCTGGCAAAAGGGAGTTTGTCTAAAGCGCTTTCAATGGTTAAGCCTGAGAAGCGTGTAAGCTGGATAAACCGGCGCAGTTGGCTTATAAACACCTTAAGCCTTGATATGCCCGGCCAACTGTCAAGACAACCGATCGTTTCACTTTTGGCTTTTGCAGCAGAGTTATCAAAAAACAAAGAAATCCTGCAAGATTCTCTGGATGTGATTAAATCCTGGCTGAGAGACGTTATTGTACATAAACACTGTCCCAAGAAACTTATAAACAGGGATTTGATTGACAACATTCAACATGCTTCACAAAAACTTGCGACAAGAGAGCTGATAGCAAAAATTGAAGCTGTCCGGACTGCACAGAAAAGGATTAAGGCCGGCGCTAATTTAAGGTTGACCTTAGAAGCCATGGTAATGCAGCTTGCGCATGAACCGCAAAACCTAAACAAATAAAACGTCTCAGAATTTCTATCCCCGCCTTTGGCGGGGCGGAAAATTCCAGTGACTTTAGTCGAGTCGTCGAGTTGTAAGAATCCTTGAACTACTCGACAAATCAACCACTTGGCTAATTATGAGCAAAGCGAACTAACTTTTTATGGCAAAGATTGTAAGGGTAAGATTTAAGCCTTTTGGCAAGGCTTACGATTTTGACAGCGGCGCATTTGTGCTTAGCTGCGGAGATCATGTGGTTGTAGAAACAGAGCAGGACCTTTGTTTTGGAACGGTTGCGGCGCCTCCCGCTCTGCGCGATGAACGGTTGTCGGCCAGGCCGCTTAAAAAGGTGTTTCGTCTCGCTAATGAAAAAGATTTCAAGCAGCAAGAGAAAAACCTTGAAAAAGAAAAATTGGCCCTATCATTCTGCATTAAATGCGTCAACGAGCTAAAGCTGAAAATGAATCTGTTTCTTGTTGAAAGCTCCTTTGATGGCAGCAAACTGACCTTTTTTTTCACGGCTGATGGTCGTGTTGACTTTCGTCAACTTGTTAAAAAGCTGATCAACCACTTCGGGGTCAGGATTGAGATGAGACAGGTCGGAATACGCAATCAGGCCAAGATGAGCGGCGGTATTGGAAGATGTGGACGACCAATCTGTTGCTCCTTGTTCATGAATGCGTTTGAACCGGTTTCTATACGTATGGCAAAGGACCAGAATCTGTCGCTTAATCCAACAAAGATTTCCGGCGTGTGCGGCCGGCTGATGTGCTGTCTTGGATATGAATATGAAACATACAGGGAGCTTAAGAAAAGGTTTCCAAAGATTGGGAAAATAGTAAAAACTACAAGCGGAAAGGGCAAGGTGGTGCGACACAACATAATGTACAATCGTTTGACAATACAGATGGATGAGGGTCGGGAGATAGAATTGGCGTTAGATGATATTATAACGGAACAGGAGAGAAAATGACCAGGCCGTTTTATATAACAACCCCTATTTATTATGTAAACGCAATGCCCCACCTTGGGCATGCATATACTACTATTGCAGCCGATGTTGTTTGCCGGTTTAATTTTATGCGGCAAAATGAAACTTTGTTTTTAACCGGCACAGATGAACATGGGGACAAAATAGCACGCGCCGCTAAAAAAGAGAATATAAGCCCCAGAGCCTATGCGGACAAAATAAGTAAAGTCTTCAAAGAGTTATGGCCACAACTTAACATTAAATATAATTATTTTATCCGGACTTCCGATCCAGCCCATATTGCTGTTGTGAAGCAGATACTGCAGAAAATTTATGACTCGGGTGATATCTATTTCAGCGAGTATGAAGGGCTCTATTGCTTTGGGTGCGAACGCTTCTTTACTGAGCGCGAGCTGGTTGACGGAAAGTGCCCCGACCATCTCACTGAACCGGAACCTATCAAGGAGTCTAACTACTTTTTTAAGATGAGCCGGTATCAGGACTGGCTTATTGATTATATTGAGAAACATCCTGATTTTATTCGACCTGAACGATACAGAAATGAAGTCCTGTCATTTTTAAGTGAACCCCTTGAAGATCTTTGCATATCACGCCCGATTACGCGACTTAAATGGGGAATCACCCTGCCGTTTGATAAAAACTATGTTACATATGTATGGTTTGATGCTCTTTTAAACTATATCTCAGCCCTTGGATATCCTGACGGAGAGCTGTTTAAAAAGTTTTGGCCGTATGCCCAGCATATAGTTGCCAAGGATATTCTCAAGCCTCACGCTATATATTGGCCTATCATGCTCAAGGCTGCCGGCATTCCAATGTATAAGCATCTTAATGTTCATGGATACTGGAATGTTGATCAGGGCAAGATGTCCAAAAGCATTGGGAATGTTGTAGAGCCGCTCCAGTTGAAAAATATTTACGGGCTTGATGCATTCAGATTTTTTTTGATGCGGGATATGGTATTCGGGCTTGATTCCAACTTTAGCGAACAGGCGCTGGTTCAGAGAATCAATGCAGACCTGGCAAACGATCTTGGCAACCTGTTTTCCAGAGTTGTTGCAATGGTTCACAAATATTTCAAAGGCATAGCCCCTGAGGTTGATCCGGGAGTTGAAAATGAATTTCAGCTTGGTCTTAAATCAGATGCGCTGGCTGCGATCTCCAAATATGAGCATGCCATGGAAAATTTTGCTTTTCACAAAGCTCTTATAGCAATCTGGGAGTTAATCGCCAAGATGAACAGATATGTCGATGTTACGGCACCATGGATGCTTGCAAAGAAAAAATCCAGCAACAAAGAGCTGCAGGTTGTAATTTCGAACCTTCTTAACGGGCTCGGAGTGATAGCAGGCCTTATTTATCCGATCATGCCGGATACATCCGCAGCCATGCAAAAGCATCTTGGCATGGATCCGGACATGATTGCAAAAGGGCGCTTTAACAAGCTGGACACGCTTAAAACATGGAAAATAGTTAAGCCGGGCACGCAGCTTCCCAAAGGGATCACCCTTTTTCCCAGAATTGACATGAAAAACAACAAGGCTGCATCACAGAAGGAGGCAATTGCAGGAGACCTCGCATCTGTTTTAAAATCCGAGATACCTGTAGAAACATTTGGCGCAATTGATCTCAGGGTGGCTACTATACTCAGCGCAGAATCGATTCCAGGAGCAAAAAAGCTGCTTAAGCTTGAGGTTGATATCGGAGAAAAGCGGACCGTTATAGCAGGTATTGCCGCAAGCTATGAACCTGAAGAACTGGTTGGGAAACAGGTAATTGTGGTTGCCAATTTAAAGCCGGCTAAAATAATGGGAATAGTTTCAAACGGAATGGCGCTGGCCGCTGTTGATGATAATGGCTGTTCTTTAGTAACCTTAGGCAGAAAGGTTAAGCCGGGAACACCAGTGAGCTGAAAGCGACCATAATCCTGTATGGCATCCACCGCACAGCCCTTCTCCTTGTATCCATATCCTAAATTGTCGAAAAACACCATTCCTGTCATTCCGGCGAAAGCCGGGCACGTAGTGACACGAAGTGAAGCGTCAGCGCTAACCTTTAGCGCTATCCAGTATTTTCAGTTAGTTGCAACTGCTCTGGACTCCTCCCGGACTAGATCCGGGATCTACCGGAGTGACGATTTTTTTAGGGGAATTTGAAGGATTTTCTCTTTAAGTTAATGATATTTGGTATAGTAATTCTATAAAGAAAAGCTGTGGAGGTCGCAAAATGCTGTCGCATAACTATCTAAACTCAACTAATCGGTATGTAGCGCTGGATGTGGAAACAACCGGTCTTTCGCCTCAAAACGGAGACAGGGTAATAGAAATCGGAGCTGTTGCCATCGAGGAGCAGAGTATTATTGCTGAATTCAGTAGTCTTGTCGATGTTGACAAAAGGATCCCCTGGCAAGTTCAGCAGGTGCACGGCATAACCAATGAAATGCTTGAAGGTGAACCAAAACCGGACGTAGTGCTGCCGGAGTTTTACAAATTTATTTCCGGAAGTATCCTGGTGGCCCACAATGCAAGTTTTGATGTCAGATTTTTAAGACATGAATTTGCTCTATTAGGCATGAGTCTGAATAACCGGTCTTTATGCACACTAAAAATGAGCAGAAAATTATACCCGTATCTGCCCAATCATAAACTGGAAACAGTAGGCCGGTATTTGCTTGGGAAAGCGTGCGAACAAATGCAGATGCACCGCGCGCTTGATGATGCGAAACTTGCAGCCATGATATGGCTTGAAATGGGAAAGATGTGAGCAGACTGAACAGATTGCGGCATTTTTTGAAGAGACATGCATGCCGGCCATCACAGTATTTGCTTTTAAAG
>CBDAFK010000023.1:0-3456 GCA_965195235.1 uncultured Desulfobacterales bacterium
CCATGCCGGTAGGCCAGGGAACAGGGCTTGGCCTTTCGGTGAGCTATGAGATTATCCAAGGGCACGGCGGCTCCATAGAGGTCGAAAGCATGGTGGATGTCGGAAGCACCTTTACTGTCAAGCTGCCTTTGGCAAGAGACCAGAAACCCTGAACCCTGAACAGTTACGAGGTATATTAAGACATGGACACAAAGACTATACTAATCGTAGATGATAACTCGGATCTAAGAAAGTCGCTTTGCAATATATTCAGGTCAGCAGGTTATAGACCCATAGGAGCCGGTACCGGAAAGACGGCGCTTGACAAGGTCGGGGAAGAGAAGCCTGCTGTAGCTCTTATTGATCTCAGGCTTAAGGATATGTTTGGACTAGAAGTTATGAGAGGGTTGAAGGAGCGCTCTCCCACTATGGAATGTGTCCTGCTTACCGGCCATGCTTCACAAGCGTCAGCTATCGAGGCGGTGAATCTTGGCGCCTATAGTTATGTGAAGAAACCCTTTGATACAGAAATATTGTTAGAGACAATTCGCAGGGCCGTTGAGAAGCGCGAGGCTGCTGAGGCTCTCCGGGAGTCGGAACAAAGGTATCGGATGATATTTGATTACTCGCCGCTTGGAATTGTGCATTTTGATCAAGAAGGGGTTATAATTGAATGCAATGAGAGATATGCAGATATTATTGGTGCGCCAAAAGATGTGCTTATTGGCTATAACTTGCTTGAGTTAATGAGAGATGAAACAGCTCGATTGGCAATTGAGGATACTTTAAAGAAAGGGACAGGCTATTTTGAAGGAAATTATGTTTCTGAGATCAGTAACAAAAAGATGACAATAAAGGCCAGGCATAATAAAATAACTTTTGAAGACGGAGAATCTTTAGGAGCTATAGGTATTTTTGAGGACATTACCGAAAAAAAGCAGATAGAGATCCAATTGCAACAAGCCCAAAAAATGGAAGCTATCGGCACATTAGCCGGTGGTATAGCTCATGACTTTAACAATCTCCTCATGGGTATCCAGGGCAATGTTTCCTTAATGTTAACGCAAATAGATTCTACTCATCCCTTTTATGAAAGGTTAAAGAATATTGAAAAACAGGTTGAAAGCGGGGCAAGGCTGACATCACACCTGCTTGGTTATGCCAGAAAGGGTAAATATGAGGTTAAGCCCATTGACCTGAACCATTTAATAGAAGAAACTTCTGATACATTTGGCAGAGCAAAAAAGGAGATTGCAATCTACAGGGAGCTATCCGATGACCTGCATGCAATTGAGGCAGATTCAGGGCAAATTGAGCAGGTTTTGTTGAATCTTTATGTTAATGCTGCTGATGCTATGCCTGGTGGTGGAAGGCTTATTCTGAAAACTGAAAATACAACTCACAATAATATAAAGGGCGAAATGTATAAGCCCAAACCGGGTAATTATGTCGTATTGACAGTTGCAGACACCGGTATAGGGATGGATAAAGAAACAATGAATTGCATTTTTGATCCCTTCTTTACAACCAAAAAGATGGGCCGTGGCACCGGCCTTGGGCTGGCTTCTGTTTATGGAATTATAAAGTCTCATGAAGGTTACATTGATGCTGAGTCCAGAAAGGGGGATGGTACAACCTTTAGAATCTATCTGCCCGCTTCGGCAAATAAAGCTGTAAAATCTTTTAAAACTTCCGATGAGTTTGTTAAGGGAGCCGGGACGGTCCTTTTGGTTGATGATGAAGAAGTTATCCTGCAGGTGAGCAGAGAATTACTTGAAGCCATGGGCTATAGAGCACTCACCGCCAGAGGAGGAAAAGAAGCTATAGAACTTTACAGAAAAAATCAAGATGAGATAGATATAGTGCTTTTAGATATGATTATGCCTAATATGGGGGGAGGAGAAGTTTATGACCATTTAAAGGAGATTTCCCCGGATATAAAGGTTCTTCTTTCCAGCGGCTACAGCATTGACGGACAGGCAGCCGAGATATTGAAACGAGGTTGCGATGGTTTTATTCAGAAACCGTTTACTGTGGAGGAGTTATCTGCAAAAATAACAGAGGTCCTCAACAGAAAATAGCGCCGGCAACAGTTCTGCTTTTTTTACTACGCGAGGAGTGAGGAACGAACGACGAAGCAATCCCTTAAACATGGGGCTGGGCAAGATGAAAGCGGAAGATAAAACCAAAGAGCAGCTCCTAAAAGAAATAGCCGAAATGCGCCGGCAGATTATTCAATTGCAAAAATTGGAAACCAGGCAGCGGCGGGCGGAAGAGGAACTGCAAAACATCTCAGAAGGTTCAGGTGACGCCATGCGCTTGATTGACCGGGATTTTAACGTACTCCGCTGCAATACGGAGATGGCTAAACTCATCGGTGAGCCGGCGGAAGGAATGATTGGGACTAAATGTTATGACCAGTTGGGCGTCGGCTTCTGTCATACCGAAGATTGCACGCTCAGGCGTGTCCTGCGGGGCGAAAAACGGATCAGGACCGAAACCGTCAAGGAAACCAGGAACGGCCGAAAGATACCCCTGGAATTGGTAGCTACCCCTCTTACCAGGGAGGGCCAAGTCACAGGGGTTATTGAATCCTTCCGGGATATTACCGAGCGCAAGCGAGTGGAGGAGGCGCTGCGGGAATCCGAGGAAAAGTACCGTGTGCTGTTTGAGACAGCAAAAGGCGCCATATTCCTGTCTGATGAGACGGGGATGTTCGTGGATGTCAATCAGGCAGCTTGTGAATCACTCGGCTACAGCAAAGATGAATTGTTAAAACTGAGCAACAGGGAGATTGACGCTGATCCCAGGGGATACGAAGCGTTCCTGAAAGTTCGAAATGGACCTCTGAAAGGAATGACGTTCGAGGTGAACCAGCGGAGGAAAGACGGATCGCTCTTATCAGTGGAGATTACTGGGCATTTCTTTACCATTGGCAGCCAACGAACATCTCTGGCGATCGTTCGCGACATCACCGACCGCAAGCAGATGGAGAAAAAACTTAAGGATACTCTGAAGGACTTGCGTAAAGCCTTGCGTGGAACTATCCAGGCTATGGCATTAACAGTTGAAACAAGAGATCCATACACAGCCGGTCATCAGCGGCGCGTGGCGGATCTGGCCCGTGCCATAGCAAAAGAGATGGGTTTTTCAAGAAATAAGATAGCAGGAATTCGCATGGCCGGAGCGCTTCATGATATCGGCAAAATAGCAATACCTGCAGAGATTCTAAGCAAGCCGGGTCCATTAAGTAAAGCTGAATTTGAACTTATTAAAAATCACCCTCAAGTTGGCTACGATATATTGAAGCCAATCAAATTTCCATGGCCGGTTGCACAAATTGTGCTTCAACATCATGAAAGGATGGATGGTTCCGGATATCCTCAAGGTCTATCGGGTGAAGACATTCTCCCTGAAGCAAGAATCCTTGGGCTTGCTGATGTTGTTGAAGCCATGGCTTCTCACCGACCTTACAGA
>CBDAFK010000024.1:0-4539 GCA_965195235.1 uncultured Desulfobacterales bacterium
TCCTCAAAGGATATATGTGTAAGTTTTTTAGCGGCATCTTCAACAGTTGTTTTGCCTGTGGCAACAGAGGAAAGAAGTTTATTTAGTGTTTTGATGTTCATAAAAGAGGTTCAAGGGTTCATTAGTTACAAGTGAGCTAAAATGCCTAAAGTGCCTAAAATGCCTAAAGTTGTGGTACGCCTCCGTCGTGCTATATATCTTCAGGCTTGATTATAGCTACAGCCAGAAAAAAAGTGTGCAAAGTTGTATGGAAAAAAATTAAAATTGGTAGCGCCGAAGGCGCATTCCTCAACTTTAGGCACTTTAATATACTTTAGCTCAAGGCACTTATGTCCGCACCGAAGGTACGCTAAGTTCAGTCACTTATAACTTATAATTGACACATAATGCAAGAGGCAAGATGTTGGTTTTTCATGGAGAAAATAATATGAAAATAGTGGCGATTATTCCTTCCAGATACGGATCTACAAGATTTGACGGAAAGCCTCTTGCCCTTATCGCCGGGAAGCCGATGATAAGACTGGTTTATGAAAGGGCGATTCAGGCGGAAAGAATATCGGACGTTTTTGTAGCCACTGATGATCAGCGGATTTATGATGCTGTTTTGGCTTTTGGCGGCAAGACCGTTATGACTTCGGCTGAAAACAGATCCGGCACAGACAGAGTGGCTGAAGCCGCAGAGAAGATCGGCTTTAATCCGGATGATATAGTTGTAAATGTGCAGGGGGATCAGCCGGTTTTTAACCCGGCCTGTATTGATGAGCTTGTAGAGCCGTTTTTTGTTGATCCGGATCTTGAGATAAGCACACTTGCCTTTAAAATCATAAATAGAGATGAAATAACAAACCCAAAGGATGTAAAGGTTACATTTGACAGTAAAGGTTTTGCTCTTTATTTTTCCAGGTCTCCGATACCTTTTGGCCGTGATTTTTCTGATACTTTTGATACTTACAAGCATCTCGGTTTTTACGCATATACAAGAGGTTTTTTGGAAACATTCAGGAACTTGCCCCAGGGAAGACTCGAGATGATAGAAAAGCTTGAACAGCTCCGGGCACTTGAATATGGCCATAAAATCAAGATGGTTGTAACAGGTTATGATTCGCCGGAGGTTGATTTGCCGGGAGATATTGCAAAGGTAGAAAAGGAATTAGAGGTCAGGGGTCGGAGGTCAGAGGTCGGAGGACAGAGGACAGAGGACAGAGGACAGAGGTCAGAGGTCAGAGGTCAGAGGTCAGAGGTCAGAGGTCAGAGGTCGGAGGTCGGAGGTCAGAGGTCAGAAGTCGGAAGTCGGAGGTCGGAGGTCGGAGGTCGGAGGACAGAGGTCGGAGGTCGTAGGTCAGAGGCGTGCGGCGCAAGCGCCTGTGCTGCGCGTCAGAGATTAGGGATTAAAGGATTAAATTCAAATGATACTAATTATCGATTTTGGGTCGCAGTATAACCAGTTAATTGCGCGTCGAGTGCGGGAATGGCATGTTTTTTGTCAGATTGAGCCGCCTGATGTCAATCCTGATTACATAAGATCGCTTAATCCAAAAGGGATAATACTATCAGGGGGGCCTTCAAGCATATATGAGAAAACCAGTCCTAAAACCGACAAGGCAATTTTTGATCTTGGCATTCCTGTGCTTGGAATATGTTATGGCATGCAGTTTATGATTGATGCGCTTGGCGGAACCGTAAAAAGGGCCGAAAAACGGGAATACGGCCTTGCTGAGCTGCGAATCAAACAACAGGCCGGCCTTTTCAGGAAGGTGGACAAAAGGACGCAATGCTGGATGAGCCATGGCGATTCGATTGAGAATCTGCCGAAAGGTTTTAGAATAACCGCTTCAACTGAAAACACAAAAATAGCCGCAACTGCCCATAGCAAAAAGAATCTTTACGGCTTCCAGTTCCACCCGGAGGTTAACCATACACCTCGGGGCGCCATAATGCTTAGCAACTTTCTTTTTGATATATGCGGATGCAAACGGATCTGGACAATGAAATCGTTTGCCAGAGATTCGATTGCTCAAATCAAAGAAACAATAAAGGACAAAAAGGTTATTTTAGGTTTAAGCGGCGGCGTTGATTCCTCTGTTACAGCCATGCTTGTACACAAGGCTGTTGGTGAAAATCTTACATGTATATTTGTAGATAATGGTCTTCTTAGAAAGGATGAAGCTAAAAAGCTGAAAAAAACGTTAAAAGCGCATTTAGGAATTAATATACGGTTTGTGAATGCCGCAAGTAAATTTTTGAATAATCTGGCCGGGGTTACCAGTCCTGAAAAAAAGAGAAAAATTATCGGCAAAATTTTTATAGAGGTCTTTGAGGCTGAAGCCAAAAAGATAAAGGGGGTTGATTATTTAGCCCAGGGAACCCTGTATCCTGACGTTATTGAGTCTGTATCCGCCTTTGGAGGGCCCACAGCGGTTATTAAGTCGCACCATAATGTCGGCGCTCTTCCAAAGAAGATGAAACTCAAGCTTATTGAACCGTTAAAATTTTTGTTTAAGGATGAAGTGCGTTTGTTAGGCAGGGAAATAGGTCTCCCTGAAGAATTGATATGGCGTCAACCGTTTCCAGGGCCCGGTCTTGGCGTCAGGATAATCGGAGAAATAACCAAAAGGCGTCTTTTAATGCTGAGAAATGCTGACCATATTGTGCTTGAAGAAATAAAAAACAGCGGATATTATAAAAAATTATGGCAGTCATTTGCAGTGCTGCTGCCCATTAAGAGTGTTGGTGTAATGGGAGATATGCGAACCTATGAAAACATTATCGCTGTCAGGGCTGTTACAAGTAAAGATGCCATGACCGCAGACTGGGCTAAACTCCCTTACAGGCTTTTAGGCATTATTGCGAACAGAATAATAAATGAGGTAAAAGGAATAAACAGGGTGGTTTACGACATAAGCTCAAAGCCGCCGAGTACAATTGAATGGGAATAAATACTTAATGGCTGAAAAAGACCCCACAAAGTTCAGGATACGCATTGATGACGAAAGCCCGGATACCGGGTTTGAAGAAGAAATCAAGGATCGTCGCATTGAAAAATTAAGCCAGAGGATTACGTTTGTATCAATTTTGATTCCCTGTCTGATCGCCGTTATTCTATTTGTCGCTTATTTTGATATCAAGAAGAGGGTAGGCAGTATGCACTCCAGCGGCGAGGTCGTTTCTCAGGATCTGGACTCAAGACTGTCATTGGTGTCTGAAAAACAGGCAAAGCTTGAAGGCATGCTTGTAAAAAAGATTGAGGTGGAATTGAAAGAGGCTACTACTGCCATAAGGTATATCAGGTCAGCAAGAAAAGCCGACAATAAAACACTAAAAGGGGCCATAGCCGGTATCGAGAAGGGATTAGGCCCTGTCCGCAAGGATTTGAAAAATGCCGCATCCAAAATCAAAGCCCTTGATGAGAACCTGACAAATTTCAGAAAAGAACTTGATAAGGCAAAAAATGATTTAAATAAAATACAGGCAGATATATCTGCGCTTTCTTCCACCAGGATTGACAGAAAGGCGCTTGATAATGCTCTCAATAGTAAGCAGAAGATTTATGAGCAAAAGCTAAAACAGAGTGCAGATGATCTGGCAAATAAGCTCAAATCTATCCGGAAAAGGATAAAGAAGATCGAAATGAGCATGTCGTCAATTGCGCCTACATCAAAACCCATTCCCTTGAAAAAGCCCGCAGAAAAAATCGTTGTGCCACCGCCCGGGACTATTATTGAGGAGGATATTAAATAAGATGGGTTCGTAAAAAGCCCAACTTATAAAATCCCAAATTTCAAGCATCAAATTACAAATAAATCCCAAATTTCAATATTCAATGACCAAAACATGTTTGGAGTTTCAAACCTGCCCGACGGACAGCAGGCGGGTTTAGGTCATTTACGGGTTTGGGATTTTGAATTTTGGTTATTGTAATTTATTTGATATTTGTGATTTGTTATTTGTTATTTCAGGAAAGGAAATTCCTATACAATCGAGTTAAGAAAATAGGATCATCCTCTGTATCAACTAATCGGGTGAAGAATCCCAAATAATAAGGAGGTATAAGTGCTTGAAAGCGGTGACCTGAGAAAAGGTCTTAAAATTGAGTTGGATGAAGATCCATATGTTATAGTTCAATTTGCTTTTGTAAAACCCGGTAAGGGCAAGGCTTTCTATAAGTGTAAGTTAAAAAACATGCTTACAGGGGTTCAGTTTGACCGGACATTTAGATCAGGCGAAAAATTCAAAGAGGCAAACCTTGAAGAGCATGAAATGGAATATCTCTATTCGGATAATAACGGTTACTGTTTTATGAACACATCTACATATGACCAGGAGTTTTTAGCCAAAGAGCATGTTGATGAGTCGATGAAATTCTTAAAGGAAAATACTGTTTGCAATGTGCTTTTTTTTCAAAGGCAAACCGATCGGCATATCGCTTCCCAACTTTGTCGATTTAAGGATTATTAAAGCTGATCCCTGGGTCAAAGGTGATACAGCGGCAGGGAGCACGAAACCGGCAACACTTGAGACAGGTTTTCTTGTGCAGGTGCC
>CBDAFK010000025.1:0-4026 GCA_965195235.1 uncultured Desulfobacterales bacterium
AAAGAGGGAATCTATTGCTATGCTGCTAAACCGGCGAGGCTCGAATATGTGAATTTGCCCAATCCAAGAGATTGGAGCTGTGTTGATGAAGACTGGAAGTTGCCGGAAAACTGGAAAGAGATTATTCTTGAAGGGATGAAGGAACGGCTCGAAAAATATAGAACCTTTAAAATTTTCATGGATATTTGTGTGCGGTGCGGGGCATGCGCGGATAAATGCCATTTCTTTATCGGGACCGGTGATCCAAAGAACATGCCTGTTTTAAGGGCTGAGCTTATTCGCAGCGTATATAGAGGCGAGTTTACAAAAGCCGGACAAATTCTGGGGAAAATTGGCGGTGCAAGGAAGCTTACCCTGGAAGTTTTGAAAGAGTGGTGGTATTATTTCTTTCAGTGCACAGAATGCAGGCGCTGCTCGGTATTCTGTCCTTATGGAATTGATACTGCTGAAATAACAATAATAGGAAGAGAACTCCTTAACCTGATAGGTCTTAACATAGACTGGGTTGCGGCTCCTGTGGCATTTTGCTATAGAACCGGCAATCATATGGGAATCCAGCCCCATGCATACGTGGATATGCTCGATTTTTTCACCGATGAAATAGAAAATGTAACAGGAGTCAGGTGTCAACAGACTTTCAACAAAAAAGGAGCCGATATTCTCTTTATCACGCCATCCGGTGATGTTTTTGGCGACCCTGGCACATATACGTGTATGGGGTATATGATACTTATACACTATTTAAGAGAGGTTTACGGACTCGATATCACATGGAGCACATACGCTTCCGAGGGAGGAAACTTCGGCCTGTTCACTTCACACGAGATGATGAAACGGCTTAACGCAAAAATGTATGCTGAAGCCAAAAGGCTGGGAGTAAAATGGATTCTCGGAGGAGAGTGCGGGCACATGTGGCGGGTTATAAACCAGTACATGGATACTATAAATGGGCCGGCTGATTTCCTGGAGGAACCGGTTAATCCAATAACCGGCACCAGGTTTGAAAATGCAAAATCTACCAAGATGGTTCATATCACTGAATTCCTTTCAGACCTTATTAAACACGGAAAGCTTAATCTTGATCCAAGCCGGAATGATCGTTTAAAGGTTACTTTTCACGATTCCTGCAATCCTGCAAGGGCAATGGGTATACTCGAAGAGCCCAGGTATGTCATCAAACACGTTTGCAATAATTTCTATGAAATGCCCAGAAACTGCATAAGGGAGCAAACCTTTTGCTGTGGCTGCGGGTCGGGTTTGAATGCCGGTGAAGATATGGAATTGCGGCTTGCCGGTGGTATGCCCAGAGGCAACGCTGTAAAATATGTTCAAGATAAACACGGTGTGAACAATCTTATCTGTATGTGCGCTATTGACAGGGCGGTACTTCCTGCTTGCATGGGATACTGGGCCCCTGAAGTGGATGTCAGTGGTATTAATGAGTTAGTAGCAAATGCATTGATTTTGCCAGGAGAAAAAGAAAAAACAGTAAACCTGCGCGATGAACCAATATGGCCAAAAGATGTTGAGCCTGACGAGTTTTATAAACGACCCAGTTTTCCGGGCCGATAGATGGCCAATCTTGAGGTAATGGAGGGTGAAGTTGATGAACGATAAAAATAAGATAATCACCGGGTTAATCCTTTTTTTTGTATTTATGACATTTCCTTTCTGGTATAATATGGGAAAAGCAGCTCCTGTACCCGAACCTAAACTGACAGAAAAGGCAAAACTTGCAAAAGAGTGTGTCAAGCCAAAAGAGGTTATGAGGGCAGAGCACATGCAGATACTCGATACCTGGAGAGATTCTGTTGTAAGAGATGCTGACAGAGTTTATATAAACGAAAAAGGAAAGAAGTTTGGTATGAGTCTTTCCAGCGGAGATGATTCATGTATAGGATGCCATTCCAACAAGGCTGATTTTTGCGATAAATGCCATAATTATGCATCAGTAAGAGAATACTGCTGGGATTGCCACATTGAGCCGCCTAAGGAGAAAAAATAATGGAAAACAGCAGAAGAAGCTTTTTGAAATTAGCCGGAATTTCAGCTTTGGGTTTAGGAACAAAGCCTGTTTTGAATGCTTTTGCTTCTGAGGAACACGGCGAAAAGCATGAAGCTGAAATCCAGGCAAATCCAGACGCTTTAAAGGCAAAAAGATGGGTTATGGTTATAGACACGAGGAAATTTGAGTCAGAAGAGGATCTTAAGCCGATTATTGATGCCTGTAACAAAATTCATAATATTCCAGAGCTTGCAAATAAAAGGCATAAAATTCAGTGGATATGGGCTGACGAGTTTAAACATGTCTTTACAAACCAGGAGCACGAATTTGTTGATAACAGGGTAGAAGGTTTACCATTTCTGGTGCTCTGCAACCAGTGTGAAAGTGCCCCGTGTGTCAGAGTCTGTCCGACCAAGGCAACTTTTCAGCGGGATGATGGAATTGTTATGATGGACTTTCATCGTTGTATTGGTTGCAGGTTCTGTATGGCGGCATGCCCCTATGGATCGAGAAGTTTTAACTTTAGAGATCCACGTCCATTTATCAAGGAGGAGAATAAAGAATTCCCCACAAGGATGAGAGGTGTTGTAGAAAAATGCAATTTTTGCGCTGAAAGGCTGGCTGTAGGGAAAAAGCCTGCGTGTGTGGAAGCGTCAAATGGGGCTATTGCTTTTGGGGATCTTTACGATCCTGATTCTGAGGTAAGAGAGTTATTAAAAAATAACTATACAATTCGTCGTAAACCGGACATTGGCACAGGGCCGTCCATTTACTACATAGTATGAGGTTATTATGCTTGAATTAGTTGTTAAAGGTAGCAAAAAATACTGGGGATTGCTTATAGGGCTGCTTATTGTTATGGGCATTGCTTTTGGTTTCTGGCTGTGGCAGCTTAGTTTCGGCCTTGGAATTACAGGTATGAGCCGGGATGTTTCATGGGGTTTTTATATTGCCCAGTTTACTTTTCTTGTCGGTGTTGCAGCAGGTGGTGTCATGGTAGTTCTTCCGTACTACCTCCATGACTATAAGGCTTTTGGCAAGATTACCATTTTAGGTGAGTTCCTGGCCATAGCCGCTGTTATCATGTGCCTTTTGTTTATTGTTGCTGATCTTGGCCAGCCAATGCGCCTTCTTAATGTTTTATTCTATCCAACGCCTGGGTCTGTCCTTTTCTGGGATATGATAGTTTTAAACGGATATCTTTTGCTGAATATCGTTGTGGGTTGGAATGTGCTTGAGTCTGAGCGAAATAATATTCATTATCCAGGGTGGGTAAAGTTCCTGGCAATTTTTTCGATTGTATGGGCGCCTCTTATCCATACTGTTACAGCATTTCTTTACTGCGGTTTGCCGGGGAGGGGATTCTGGTTGACCGCTATCCTTGCTCCGAGATTTCTTGCTTCAGCTTTTGCCGCAGGCCCGGCATTATTAATCCTTTTGTGCCTGATAATAAGAAAGTTAACAAAATTTGATCCTGGTCGGGAGCAGATTCAAACTCTTGCTAAAATTGTTGCTTATGCAATTATAATTAATGTGTTTTTCTTTCTTTGTGAAGTTTTTGTAGTTTTTTACAGCAGGATTCCAAGCCATATGGATCATATAAAATACCTATTTTTCGGGCTTCATGGGCATAGCGCTCTTGTGCCATGGATGTGGACATCGATTGCATTGATGCTGATAGGAATTGTTCTCCTTGTTATTCCTGCAACCCGCAGAAATGAGGCTGTTCTGGCTGTTGCCTGCGTAGCAGTATTTATTGGGACCTGGATCGACAAGGGCATGGGAATGATTTCAGGTGGCTTTGTGCCCAACCCGCTTCATCATGTTGTTGAGTATACCCCTACAATACCGGAACTAATAATTACACTCGGAGTATGGGCAACAGGTTTCTTTATATTAACTCTTTTGTATAAAATTGCGGTTTCCGTAAAAGAAGAGGTTTCCGGGGTATAAAAAAGATAATACTTAAAATAATATCCATAAAAAGGGTTCATCATTTAGCGATGAACCCTTTTTATATT
>CBDAFK010000026.1:0-3707 GCA_965195235.1 uncultured Desulfobacterales bacterium
ACCACGTATGAATTCAGTAAGTTATATATTCTTTGTGCCTGTCCCTGGCACAAGTCGTGGAGTGCTGGTTAAAAAAGACCGATGAATCATTTCGCTTGAAAAATTGAATTTGGCTCCTTTACCGCCTTGACTTTGATGGAAATCAAGGGTGCGAAACTTGAGTTAAGTATAAGGATTAGACAATGGCTGTTGACATTAATATAATTGAGTCCTTGAATCTTTTTGAGGACTTTTCACATGCCGAGCTGGAAGAAATCGCTTCCTTGATGCGCCGGATTAGGGTAACAGAAGGGGAGGCGATAACGCGTCGAGGCGATCCGGCTCATACCATTTTCATTATCTTATCAGGTAATTTTATGGTCTTTTTTAAAGAGGGCAGATCATATACTTTACATAATAAGGGTGATATTATAGGGTTATCAACCGTGGCTATCCCTTTTTATTATACCGGCACAGCGGTTGCGCTGTCAGATGGGGTGGTTCTATCGATGCCTGGCCAGGAATTATTGCGTCTTATAGAGAGTAATCCTGCCCTGAGTGGTAAAATTATGAAGAAAATCAATCAAATTATTTCAGCAAGACTACCTTTTACAGGGAGGTGTTAATTGTACGGTTTAGATGCAATATCAGCGCATAATGGCTGGTATATGGCTGCCCTGGGGATATCAATAGTCTTTACAGGTCTTATGCTGCTTTCTTTTGCAGTTGCTCAGCTTCACAATATCCTCAGGCTTTTTGACAACAGGGATGCGCATTATAAAAAAGTAAGAGGGCTGTTTAAAAATAATAATAAACAGGAGATCAGCAACTCTGATCTGAGCCTGTCAAGTAATGTCAAAGAGGCTGCCGGTCAGTGCAGACTTTTGATTAAAAGGATAGGGGAGCCGTTTGCTTTGCCAAGGCTTATTGAAATATCTGAGAAGTGCGGAATGTCTCATCCATATTCAACGATTAACGATTTGATCCTGGCAGGATTTATTGTTCCTGATGGAAAAGGTTATTATCTCTGGAATCAAGATGAGCAAAAAGTGCCTAAAGTGAGCTAAAGTGCCTAAAATGCCTAAAGTTGTTGAATTCTGTTAATTTTATATGAATTAATGGAGCGAAGCGACACCTTAACTTTAGGCACTTTAATATACTTTAGCTCACTTTAGGCACTTACAATAGGCACTTTAGCTCACTTAATTTAAACGGGCCATGCTTATGGAAACATTAAGGCTTGTAATCGTTGAAGATGAAGAAGCGCATTTCAGCCTCATGAAACGGGCGATTACCAATAACCTGCCGAATGTATCAATATATCATTTCCCGGAGGCCGGCGCCTGTCTTGAAAAACTTGATGACATCATGCCCGACATAATTATCAGCGATTATCTTATGCCGGGCATGAACGGCATCGAGTTTCTGGAAGCTTTAAATCGCAGCAATAAACAAATCCCTGTCATAATGACCACAGGTCAGGGCGATGAGGATATTGCCGTGCAGGCCATGAAGCTTGGGGCATGGGATTATCTCGTGAAGTGTGCTGATTTCTTTACCCTGCTCCCAAGTGTTATTGAAAAGGTTGTTCGCGAATTCAAGCTTAAGGAATCGCTGCGTAAATCCGAAAGCCGATTTCAGGATCTGGCTGAAAGAACATCGGATTGGATATGGGAAATAGACATACAACACAAGTATACCTATTCCAACCCAGTAGTTCAACGCATTTTAGGATATCATCCTGATGAGGTAATAGGCAGGCGCTTTTATGATTTTTTTTCTGAAAAAGAGAAAGACACTTTAAAGCATAATGCCTTTCAAGTCATAGCCGAACAAAAACCTTTTTTTGCCTTTGAAAATTGCCTTATACACAAGGAGGGATATGAAGTCATTGTGGAAACCAGTGGCGTTCCATTCTTCGACAAAGCAGGGAACCTTTCAGGCTATCGCGGCATTGATCGGAACATTAGCGCTCGCAAGCGGGCCGAAGAACGTGTCCGGAGCCTCTCGCAGCAACTCATGAGGGCGCAGGAAATCGAGCGGCAACGGCTTTCCTGTGACCTGCATGACCATCTGGCCCAAGAACTTTCTGCCTTAAAAATCAGCCTTGACACCCTTTTTGACGACAAACAAGAAGCTTCTGTCGAAATAAGGCAAGTAGTTTCCGATTTGTCCAAAATGGTGCACAGAATCATTATGAATGTGCGGGAAATGGCTTATGGGCTGCGTCCTGTTGGATTGAATCACCTGGGGCTGGTTCAGACCATTGCTCAATATTGCGAGGATTTTTCAGCGAAAAACAGAACAAAGGTTGATTTTTTTTCAGCCGGCATAGATGAATCAAAACTTGATATTGATACAAAGATCATGCTTTACCGTCTGATTCAGGAAGGCCTGAATAACATCAAAAAACACGCCTGTGCCGACAGCGCCATTATTAAATTAGTCTGGTCATTTCCTGACATTATTCTTCGCATAGAAGACAATGGCAAAGGATTTGACGTTATGAAGCAATTGCCGGATACATTTGATGAAAAACAGATGGGACTCCGGATCATGGAAGAAAGGGTGGGCTTTCTTAATGGAATAATGAAAATCGAGTCCCGCCTGACGCAGGGCACGAAAATTCTGATAGAGGTACCTTTGGAGAAAGAAATTGGGGAAAAAGAAAACCGTCTTGATTGTTGATGATCATCCTCTTTTCAGAGCGGGTCTTAAGTCAATTCTGGCAAACTGTTCCGGGTTTGAGGTGGTCGGAGAAGCGGCAAACGGGCGTGAAGGGGCAAGAAAGGCAAAGAAACTAAGACCAGACCTGGTGGTGATGGATCTTTCTTTGCCGGATCAAAGCGGCATCGACGTTACCCGCAAGATAAAGAGCATTCTATCGGAGACACGAATTATGATGCTGAGCATGCATTCCAAGATCGATTATATTACTGAGGCATTTCGAGCCGGTGCAACAGGATATGTTGTCAAGGAATCAGCTTCCGAAAGGCTCGTTGAGTGCCTTAAGGCCATATCAAAAGGTGAGTATTTTTTAGACACCTCCATTTCTCATAAGGTGGTCAAAAACCTTATGGAATCAGATAAAAAAGAGGCAAAGATCACGGATGCCGGCTATGATACCCTGACTCCCCGCGAGCAGCAGGTCATGCGTCTGCTGGCCGATGGGCTTTCTACCAAAGATATCGCTAAAGACCTTTTTATCAGCCCCAAGACCGTTGAAAATCACAGAACAAATATCATGAATAAGCTTGACCTTCACAGTACCATGGAACTGGTCCGGTATGCGGCAAGGCTTGGTCTGATCGACATAGACCTCTGGAAAGGATAACTTGAGAGTATAGGAATTTCCTTTTTTCGTTAAACAAATCAAGTAGTTATTGAAAAAATGATGTTGAGATTTTAATTAAAAAGTGAACATCGAACATCGAACATCGAATGGTGAATGGGGAAAACGGCTGAAAAGAAACAGATGTTGAATGTTCGGTATTGGGTGTTTGTTTTTCATTCGACGTTCGATGTTGGACGTTCAATGTTCGACGTTCATCTTTTAAGCCCGCCCATAGGGCGCCAAGTTCCCTGCCGGGATAAATTCCTGCCTTCTGGGGATTCTCCCCATAAAAATGAGTCCTTCCCTCTATTTACAAATCAGATTTAGTTGAGTAGTTTAATAGTCAAGTCGTAATGATTCTTGAACCAATCAATCGTTCAACCACTCGACCACT
>CBDAFK010000027.1:0-23389 GCA_965195235.1 uncultured Desulfobacterales bacterium
GCCTTGAAAAGAGACGTGATTGTTTTTTAATTTTTAGCAATGTTTCACGTGAAACATTATTTACCGATACAGAATCTGCTGAAAATCATGTCAATCATGTCTTCGTTGGCAATAACACCTGTAATTTCTCCCAGCGAATCAATAGCCTCCTTAATATCGATGGAAATCAACTCAAAGGGTATTTGCATGCGCATTCCTTCAACAACCGATGATGCAGCCCGAAGACTTCTTTCGAGAGCGATCTTGTGCCTTAAATTTGGAACGATTGAATGTCCGGCATCGAAACCCTGTTCACTAAGAAATAATTTTGCTATCAAACCTTTAAGCCTGTCAAGCCCCTGATTATAAAGAGCTGATATTTTAACTTGCGGAATGTTGATCCAGGAAGGCGGTATATCAAGTCTGTGTTCATCATCTACGAGATCCAACTTGTTTATAACGATTATCAGCTTCCTGTTGCTGATTCTTTCATATATCTTATAATCCTCCTCTGTTATCCGGCAGCTCGCATCAAGCATAAATAAAACCAGATCAGACAGGTCAGTATGCTCATAAGTCTTTTGCATGCCGACAACCTCAACAGGATCATCTGTTTCATGCAGACCCGCGGTGTCTGTAATAATTACAGGAATGCCTCTGATGCTTAATGGCTCTTCTATAAAGTCTCTTGTAGTGCCTGGCATTGAAGTAACAATAGAGCGCTCCTTTTGGAGCAGGCGATTCATAAGGCTTGACTTCCCGACGTTTGGGCGGCCCACAACAACCAGCTTGAGACCGTCTCTTAAAACATGGGCGTTTTCATATCGCTCAATCAGCTCTTTTAACCTTGCAACAACCCTGTCCTGCAGTATTTTGATTGCTGTATCAATGTCAACGATCTCTGTAACATCATCCGGAAAATCTATGGCTGCATTTATTTCAGCAAAAATATCAGACAGCGAATCCCTTATTGTTTCAACGCTCATTCGCATATCACCCTTTAGCTGAGTGGTAGCGATTTCGAGCGCTTTATTTGTCCTGGCATTGATAATGTCAACTACCGCCTCAGCCTGTGTAAGATCAATGCGGCCATTTATATACGCTCTCTTTGTAAACTCGCCGGGCTCAGCAAGCCTGGCGCCATTTTTTAACACCAGCTCCAAAATCGAGCTTAACACAACAGGGCCTGAATGAGCCTGTATCTCTACAACATCCTCACCGGTATATGAACGGGGCGCCTTCATAATTACCAAAAGCACCTCATCGAGCCGCCGCCCGTTTGCCGGATCAACAACATATCCATGGTATAGCCGATGGGATTTAAAGTTTGCAAAAAAAGGGTCGTATGTATCTGCATTGTGATCAGAGGCAAAATGAGATCTTTTAAAAATAGTTGCGGCTATCCTTAAAGCCTTTTCACCGGAAATTCTGATAATACCGATACCACCGCGACCTATTGGCGTCGCAACAGCGGCAATGGTGAAACTATCCATCTTATAATATAATTCTTTTAAAAATTCATGATTTATAATTTAGGAATTGCGAATTTAGGAATTAAAGGTATTCTGTTGATTTCAATTCCTCAATCATATGCCCCTTTGCGCCTGGCTGGATTGTTACGATTCTGAAAGCAATTCAACCAGAGGCTTTCTCTTTGATAGAATTTTTTCTGGGGAATATCATCAGCTTCTTGATATAACCGTTGCCGATACTTTTGGTTCTAACTCCGCTATCATCCCTTAAGGCAAGATGCACAATTCTCCTGTCATAAGCATTCATTTGGCCTATTGTCACAGGTTTCCCGGTTTGCTTCGCCTTTTTAGCGAGCCGTTCGACCAGCTTTTGCAGGCTTGCCTGTCTGTTTTCCAGATAATCCTCCACATCTACCTGTACGCGTATTCTTTGCTCGCTATGCTTGTTGATAATTTTTTCAACCAGATACTGTATGGCCTCAAGCGTCTGACCGTGTTTGCCGATTAGAAGCGCAGGGTCGTCCCCTTTTACCCTTAACAATGTTTTAGCTTCATCCTGCTCAATCGATATTGTTGCATCAGTAGTAATAGAATCAATTATGTGCTGCAAAACATCCCTTCCAAAACCGACGGCATTCTCAAGGCATGTGTCTGCTTTAAAATCATCCAAAGCTCTTGCCGGACGCACAGGTAATTCTGTTAATAACTTATCGTCATCACCCATATTATTCGGCTGCTTTTTGCCGACTGTTTCCGGCTTAATCTCGCGCAAAGACTCGGGAGCATTAACCAGTATCTTTGCTTTCTTGGCTCCGACCAACCCGAAAATACCGGTAGAGCCATAAGAAATAACATCATGTTTGAGTTTCTCTCTTGGTATATTAAGCGCTTCACAGGCATTCTTAACCGCCTGCTCAACATCTTTACCTTCAAATTCTAAAGAAGGCGACATATATAACCTCCGTTATTAAGCTGTTTTTTTTGTAATATAATGCTGTTGCGCAATAGACAGGATATTGTTTATCAACCAGTACAAAACAAGTCCGGAAGAAAAATTTATAAATATCACCGTAAAAATAATCGGCATAAACTTCATCATTTTGGCCTGAGTGGCATCACCCACGGACGGCGACATTTGCTGTTGCAGAAACATAGTAGCGCCCATAATAATAGTTAACACAGGTATGCCGTAAGGCGGCTCCATGAATGGAATGGAGAAACTAAAATGAAAAAGACGATCTGGAGCAGACAGGTCTGTAATCCAACCCAAAAAATGAGCGTGCCTGAGCTCTATGGCTTCATACAACATTCGATAAAGGGCAAAAAACACAGGTATTTGCACAAGCATTGGAAGACATCCGCCCACAGGATTTACCTTGTATGTTTTATATAACGCCATAGTTTCTTCATTCATCTTCTTTTTATCATTCTTATACTTTTTTCTTATCTCCATCATCAGGGGTTGAATCTTCTTCATTTGGGCCATGGATTTATAACTCTTTGTTCCAAGAGGCCAGAGGGCAATCTTTGTCGCTATAGTTAAAATAATAATAGCCAGGCCATAGTTGGGAATAATACTGTATAGAAAATTCATAAACCAGAGGCAGGGTTTAGCGAGGATGTCAAACATCCCGAAATCAATCGCCTTGCTAAGGTTATAAGCGCATTGTTGAAGAACTTTCATGCTCTTGGGCCCAAAAAAGAGCTTGTACTCATAAGCATGCCGCGTCCCGGGTTGTATGGCTGTTTCCGGCTGCATGTACTGGGCTTCCAGCATACTCCCGTCCTGCGATAGGAAAAGTCGCATGCTCGCTTCAACAGGCTTGGGCGCAATAATGCTGGACATAAAGTAACGGTCTTGAACCGTGACCCATTCCAGCGTTCCTGTATATATGTTTTTGTCTTTTATTTTCTTGGCCTTAATCTGCTGCAGTGAATTATTAATCAAAGCGCTCGGGCCTTCAAAGCCATACATGGTCTTTGTTTTAGAATAGGTTTTCATTAACGACAGTATTAGATTATCCTGTATTGTTTGATAAGAACCGTTTTTAATGATTACATTCAATCCAATCAGGTATGTTTCCGGAGAAAAGATAAACCTCTTCTCCACAACTACGCCATTTTCAGATACCCAGGAAAATGTAATTTCTTCCGACTGATTATTAACGTTCACAGATTCTGCATCGCGATCTACATTAAAAACCGCATGTTTAAGGCCTGGAAGGCTGTTGCCGGCAAGCCCGAGCAGAACCGTTCCTTTATCATGAATTTCCGGAGATATCATTTGATATAAAGGTGAATCATCACCGGAGTTTTCCTTGTAATTTTTCAGAATAAAGTCATTAAACGCCGCCCCCTTTTCTGAAATTTTAACCGAATATAAAGGCGTATTTACAGTAATTGTTCTGGCTGCTTTTACCGGTTTCAACGGCTCGTCCTTGCCGGGCATCAGATCAGGCATCACCTTTTTATCGATAATATCCTTCTCAAGATATTTATCAAACGGTTCCTTTTTTACCATCTGCTCAGCCTGTTGGGTTTCGCTGAGGTGCTGAACAGCTTCCCTGTCAATAAAGAACATTTGCCACAAAATAAAAACAAGGACACAAAGGACAATAGCTATAGCTAAACGAGGAAAATCCACAACATACTCCTAAATTTTATACTTGGTAATTGTGTTGTCAGTTCAAGCGCTTCGAAACCTTTGCAAAACGCCCCCTTTTGCCCAATTGAGCGCTGATGGTTAGCGCTTTCGCTTCACTACGTGTCACTAAAGTGTCGGCGTCAGGCTTAAATTTTAATCCTCGAAATATTCAATATATTCCTCCGGTTAAAATTTTCGCCTTCCTTGAACTTGAACAAAATTGAGCATTTTTCCAAGGTCTCGCATTGGAATCGGCTTAAACGGGTTGGTCGCATTGGCAGAATCTTTGAGTGGCTGATCAAGGATACAATGATCTCTCATATTAAATAAGTCTAACAGCGCTTATATTCACGGCTCTTCGGTTAAGGGACATGATCGACTCCGCCCGGATTAAATGGGTGGCATCGCAGAATTCTTTTTAAAGCAAGAAATGATCCCTTTAACGGTCCATAACGTAAAACAGCCTGATAGGCATACTCAGAACAGGTTGGATAAAAACGACACGACGGGCTCAAAACAGGAGACAAAATATATTGATAGGCCCTTATAGTAAACAGGGCAAGGATCTGAAATATTTTATTAATGATAAAGATTCCTTGTAATTTTGTCAAAAATGTTTTGCAGGGACAAAAAAGCCTGGGCCGATGACAGATTGACAGCCTCCTTCTTTGCTATGATATTTATATCCCAATTCCCTGTAATTTTGTGCCTGTTGAGTCGAAAATATTCACGTGTAAAGCGTTTAATCCTGTTGCGAACTGCTGCATTTCCAACCCTTCTCGAAACGGTAATACCAAGGCGCGTTCTTTCTGTTTTACCTGGAGTAAAAACTGCGATAAAGTGTTTATCTTGCCGTTGCCTGCCTTTTGCCGTCAACCTCAGAAAATCTGAGCGTTTTAACAGCCTGTCCGCCTTAGTAAAAAAGAAGCTCACGAAATATCTACCTTTTGCAACCAACCAATTTTATGCATTATATTTAAACGCTCAGACGATTTCTGCCTTTAGCTCTACGCCTGTTAATAATTCTTCTACCCTGTTTTGTTGACATCCTTTTCAAAAAACCGTGCGTTCTGGCACGCTTTATCCTGCTTGGCTGATAGGTTCTTTTCATACTACATATCTCCTAAATTATATGTTCATAGCCCTGAAAGCTTTGATATTTCTATAAAATATTGACGGTTTCTCAAAAAGCGATTTTTTGAGAAACAATTTTAAACTAATAAAATAATCACAAGCTGATTATAAAGTCAAGCTCCAAAAATTTTAGAATTGTTAATAAGTTATCATCTCCGATCTCACTTCTTTGATAAGCATTGCTTAATCTTGATGGTGTCGTAAAAAGTGCGATTATGTCACTCATTTCTGCAGGGCAGGGCTTTAGCTTTGCTTTAACGCAGGGCTAAAGCCCTGCCCTACGGGTCACTCTGTTTTGATGAATCTGACTTTTTACGACGCCAACAATCTTGATGAATTCGTAAAAAGTCGTCACTCCGGTGAAAACCGGAGTCCAGATGGTCTGCAACTGCTTGAAAAGACTGGATTCCGGCTTTCGCCGGAATGACGGAAAATGGTATTTTTCGACTTTTTACGAATTCATCAATCTTTGTTCATAGCTTTATTATTGTTGCCTGTTTTATTATCTCTTCGGAAAGGTTAAAGATTCCTTTTATAATCTCAAACGGTCTTGCCATTCTACCGGGCTCCGACCTGAGCCTTATCATCATTCCACGAGAACTCGTTAATTTAATATTTAAAACCAAATCCTTAAAATCTATCTTCTTTGACTTGCCTTTACGATTAACACGGATTTGTACAAAATCGGAACTTTTTATAAAATCGTTTAATTTTTGCTTATCAAAACGACCCTCTTTTAGTTCCACCAGATATGTGGCCGATTTTTGCTGTCTAATGGCCGGCTTTGAAGGAGATATTTGACAGTCTTTCGCTAAAAGACCTTCCGGAAGATGATTGTTTAAAGCGGTTATCATGGCGTTCGGTTTAACGCTGCCGCAAACTACCAGATCTAATGATTCATTCAGGCTTTCCATTCCTATGGGAAGAGGATCATCAAAAGACACCTTAGGCATGGGATGAAAACCTTCCGTAAACTTCATCAATATACCTGCCCGCCTCAGGGCGCGTAAAAAGATATTTACAAGTTCCAGGTGCCCAAAATATTTTGCCTGGCCCTGCTTTGAATAGGATACCCTAACCTTTGTATAAAACTCGGCTTTCTTACCTGCTACGTCTCCTTTGTTGTATAAAAACTCATTAACAATATCCTGACCGGGTTCTTCTTTGCCGGCTTCAAACAGCTTTGGCTCAATGGTTTCAAAATCGCATACCCCGCAGGCATTACAATCCCCCCCGCGACAGTCCGGCGTATGTTCGCCGCGTTTTGCCTTTTTCCATTCAAGCTTCAAAAATTCTTTTGTTACCCCAATATCAATGTGATCCCATGGCAATTGGTCTGTAACATCCCTTGGGCGGGTTGTATAAGAATCTACATCCACCAGCTGGTCAAAAAAGGCCTTTCCCCATAATGGATACTGAAACCTGTCGCCCCAGCCGTCGAACTTACACCCTTTTTTGTATGCATCCACCAGCAAACCGCTAAGCCGCCTGTCTCCCCGTGCAAAAAGACCTTCGACCATGCTCACTTCAGGATTTTGCCACTTAAAATGAATTCCGGGCATTTTCAGGTTGGCCCGCAGCCACTCTATCTTTTCCCTTGATTCAGTTAGAGATGCCTGAGGAGCCCACTGAAAAGGGGTGTGCGGCTTTGGAATAAATGTCGCCACGCTGACATTTATTTGGCCCCTGCGCCCTGCCCGGGCTTTAATCTTGCGAAGCCTCTTAACAAGCTCCACAATCGCCAGAAGATCCTTATCGGTTTCTGATGGAAGCCCTATCATAAAATATAATTTGATAACCAGCCAGCCCAGACTAAATACATCCTGTACCGTGCCAACGATCTCCTGTTCTGTAATATTCTTATTGATAACATCCCGCAATCTCTGACTACCGGCTTCAGGGGCAATGGTAAATCCTGTTTTTCTGACCCTTTTTATAAGATTAATCAGTTCAGGAGTCAATGTTCCGGCGCGCAGTGAAGGTAAAGAAACAGCAATATGTCCGGGTTCACATCGAGACATAAGCCTCTCCATAAGAAAAACAATAGAGCCATAGTCTGCGGTACTCAACGACAACAAGGAGAGGTCTTCGTAACCTGTAGCAGCAAATGAAGCATCGAACAGGTTAAGCAATGTATTCACAGACCGCTCACGTACAGGTCGATATATCATTCCGGCCTGGCAGAATCGGCATCCCCTGGTGCATCCCCTTGCAATCTCAAGACGAAGACGATCATGTACAGGCTTGCCAAACGGGATTATCGGAGCATCCGGAAAAGGGGCTGTGTCAAGATCCGCTATTATTTCTCTTGTAATAACCTTATAATCTGAAAATCTGGCCTGCGGGATCTGAAAAAAGCTTTTGCTTCCTGCGCTGCTGTTGGTTGAATTAAAAAACGCCGGTATGTAAATGCCTTTAATTAATGATAGTCGTTTTAAAAGGTCCTCCTTGTTTCTACCGGCCACCTCTTTCCACTCAAGCCAGATCATAGATATATCGACAATCACATTTTCGCCGTCTCCGACTACCATAGCGTCAAAGAAATCCGCGACAGGCTCAGGATTGCACGTACAGGGACCGCCTGCTATAATAAGCGGAAATGAACCATCCCTTTCTGAAGAAAGAAATGGGATGCCTGCAAGGTCTAACATTGTAAGAACATTAGTATAATTTAACTCATAAAGCAGGCTGAAACCGATAATATCAAAATTTTTAAGCGGACTATGTGATTCCATAGACATAAGGGGTATATGTGACGATTTCAGATAAGACTCCATATCAAGGTCTGGGGCATAAACCCTTTCCGCTGCTATCTCTTTATGTTTATTGAGGATATGATAAAGTATCTGAAGTCCGAAATGTGATGTGCCTATTTCATATAGATCCGGAAATGCAAGGGCAACCTTTAGCTTGACCTTGTCCGGATCTTTTTTTATGGAGTTTATTTCCGTGCCCAAATATCGGCTCGGCCGTTCTATTAGCGGTAAGATGTCTTGAATGGTTTTAATTTTCATGGTATTAGATGTTAGGTGTTTGATATGACAATTAAATGTTTTATTTTAAGACTTAACCACGATTGGCGTGGATAAATTCGACTTTCTACGAATTCATCAAACTTTTATCATAATAATCATTTTACTAATAAATACAAATCCTTTTAAAAAATATCATGATACAGACATATAAAAATTTTATCCATTTAATTGTAGCCGTTGTTGCGATATTTATCCTTTCTATTCCCTGCCATGCTACTGAATATGAACGGGAAAACTCTGTTGTCAGGGCTGTGCGCAAGGTCAGCCCCGCGATTGTGAACATAAACTCGGAATATGAGGTTCGCAAACGCGTCAATCCTTTCTCCGGATTCAGGACGGATCCATTGTTTGATTCCTTTTTCAGGGACTTTTTTGACCCTGGTTTTGAGCAGCGCTACAAAAGAACAAGTCTTGGTTCAGGCGTTATTATTGACGGAAAACGAGGTCTTATTCTCACCAATGCGCACGTGCTTGCAAAAAGCGCAACCATAACGGTTATTCTGAACGATGAACGTAAATTTGACGCCCAGGTTATAGGCGCGGATCCTGATTCCGATCTGGCGGTGCTGCGAATATCGTCAAAAGATTCTCTTCCGGCTATAGAAATGGGCGACTCCGACGACCTTATGATAGGGGAAACAATTATAGCTATAGGAAACCCGTTCGGGTTTTCCAATACAGTAACAACAGGGGTTATAAGCGCTATAAACCGAAGCATCAGAACAGATAGCGCTGTTTATCATGATTTTATACAATTAGATGCCTCCATTAATCCCGGCAACAGCGGAGGGGCGCTTCTGAACATAAACGGCGAGCTTATCGGCATTAATACCGCAATTTATGCAAAAGCCCAGGGAATAGGCTTTGCCATACCAATCAACAAAGCAAAAAGGATTGTATCAGACCTTATTCAATACGGAGAGGTTGTTCAAATATGGCTTGGCATAACCGTGCAAAATCTTGATAAAAGGCTTGCCCAATACCTGAAAGCTCCTGAACATAAGGGTGTGCTTGTCAAGGCGGTCACAAGAGGAGGGCCCGGTCATAAAGCAGGCATCCGGGACGGTGATGTTATTCTGTCGGTCGGCTCCCGGACAACCCCTTCGGTTGAGCGTTACCATACAGCCATGAAAAATTATGCCAAGGGTGATCTGATAAAAATAAAGCTCTGGCGAAACAACAAAGAAATTACTGTTTCAGCAAAGGCTGCTGTATTCCCTGAAAAGCTGGCCAGGGAACTTGCCTTCAAGCTTCTTGGAATAAAGGTCGAAAACCTGTCTTTAACAAAACGTTTTCAATATAAAACATCCGCAAAAACAGGTGTGGTGATCTCAGAGGTCAATCGTCAATCCTATCTGGCGCGTATCGGGGTAAAACCTGGTGATATAATACGGCAAATTGATGAAATGACTGTAAGCAGCGTAAAGGAATTTGAAAAAGCGGTTGTAAAATACCGGCATAAAAAATCGGTAGTTATCCTGCTGCAACGCAGCGATCAAAGCTATTATATAACCGTAAAATTATAAGCTTTATAACCGCTTTTTTGTCGCGGCCGGAAAGCCACAAGTGGGGTTTTGTTCAGGCGCTATATATCGAGTACGCTAACATTAAGGGCATTGTTTTGAATAAACTCTCTTCGCGGCTCAACCTCTTCTCCCATCAGGATTGTAAAAATTTCATCCGCTTCGACCGCATCCTCGATCTTTATCTGTAGCAATGTTCTCTTGTTGGGATCCATAGTTGTCTCCCACAACTGGTCAGGATTCATTTCGCCAAGACCTTTATATCTCTGAACACCCAGACCCTTCTTGCCCTCTTCTATCAAAAAAGACAGAAGCTCTCTTTTATCCTGTTTAACAACGGCAGCACCTGTCTTATCGTTGTTAAAGACTAAAAACGGAGGGTAATCAAATTTTAATATATTTTTACCTGTAACAAGACATTTCTGATAATCCGATGAACACACAAACCCTCTACCTATTTTAATCGGCTTTATTTCCTGATCTAATACGGTTGTTGTCAAAATATCCTGATGTATACTGTTTTTATGTGTAACCATAATTTCATATATATCTCTTTCTTGATTCCAGATCGGCCCGTCAACATCGTAACCATTTTTTAACAACAGATCTTTGAGATATATCGTTTGCTCTTTGTCTTTTAAAAATTTTACATTTTCAACCCCTTGCCCTATCAACAACTCAATAAAATCCTGTTTTATGCCGCGAGATTCAAGTTTTGACAAGTTTTCAAAATATTCTGCAAGATCGCATAAAAAAAGATAAAGGTTGTATTCAGACAGTATTTTTTCATCCTTTGCGATTGTTACACTTTTATTATTACATACCCGTTTTAAAATATAATCATTAAATTTAGTCTCATCCTTAATATAAACCGCATTTTTTCCTTTACCTAATTTAAACAATGGGGGTTGAGCAATACACAAATACCCTCTGTCGATTATGTCGGGCATCTGCCGATAAAAGAATGTCAATAAAAGCGTTCTTATATGAGAACCGTCAACATCAGCATCAGTCATAATAATTATCTTATGATATCTAATATTTTCAATGTTATATTCCTCTTTGCCGACTCCTGTGCCAAGCACGGTGATTATATTTTTAATTTCCTCACTGCGCAGAATTTTATCAAAACGGGATTTTTCAACATTCAATATTTTCCCTTTTAACGGCAAAATAGCCTGGAACTTTCTGTCTCTACCCTGTTTTGCGCTGCCACCGGCAGAATCACCCTCTACAATAAAGAGTTCTCTTTCCGAAGGCTCTGAAAATTGGCACTCAGCCAGCTTGCCTGGAAGTGTGGAATCAAGCAATGATCCCTGTTTTCTTGCCAGATCCCTTGCCCGTTTTGCGGCATCTCTTGCTCTTGCGGCATCAACCGCTTTTTCTACAATCTTTTTAGCAACAGACGGATTCTCTTCTAAAAACATACTTAACTTTTCATTAACAAGGGATTCAACAAGCCCTTTTACTTCACTGTTGCCGAGTTTGGTTTTTGTCTGTCCTTCAAATTGAGGGTTCTTTATTTTAATGCTGATTATTGCGGTCAATCCTTCCCGAACATCATCACCGCTGGTTTTTACCTGAAGGTTTTTAGGCAGGTTGGAAGTTTTGGAAGTTGATGTGTACTGATTTATTGTGCGCGTAAGAGCGGCTTTAAATCCGATTAAATGAAAACCACCTTCTATTGTATTAATATTATTTGCAAAGGAAAATATTTTTTCTTTAAAAGTGTCATTGTATTGTATTACTATTTCAATTTGAACCTCGTTTTTTTCTCCTTCAATAAATATAGGTTTGTGAAGGGATGTATGCCTCCTGTTAAGATATTCAACAAATGCTACTATTCCTCCTTTATAAAAAAAACTTTCTTTTTTGTCAGAACGTTCATCTTCAATAGTTATATTTAAGCTTTTATTTAAAAAGGCAAGTTCCCTGAGTCTTCTGCTAAGTATTTCATAGTTGAAATTATTTGTATTAAAAATATCTAAATCAGGAGAAAAATGAATTTTGGTGCCCTTTTTATCTGTCTTTCCTGTTATACTTAACTCACTATTTTTTATCCCTTTTTTATAGGTTTGATGATAAATTTTCTTGTCTTTATAAATTTCTACTTCAAAGTCTGCTGAAAGAGCATTTACAACCGATACCCCAACACCATGAAGTCCGCCGGACACCTTATAAGAGTCGTTGTCAAATTTTCCCCCTGCATGAAGCTTTGTTAATACAACCTCAACCGCAGGCACCCCTTCGGTCTTATGAATGCCAACAGGAATACCCCTGCCATTATCTTCAACGCTGACACTGTTATCGGTGTGGATGGTGACCTTAATCAAATCACAATATCCTGCCATTGCTTCATCAATACTATTATCAACAACCTCATAAACAAGATGATGAAGTCCTTCAACATCCACGTTCCCAATATACATTGAAGGCCTCAATCTCACTGGTTCAAGGCCTTCAAGCACATCTATACTGCTCGCATCATAAGTATTTTTCATTAAATTCTCATTGGCATAATAACGCTTAAAAATTGTTTATCCTCTTTTCCCTCAACAAAACAAGGCCTCTGTTCATCAATTATGTTTAAAACAACATTATCATCATCAATTATGTTTAATGTGTCTATAAAGAATTTTGGGTTAAATGCTGTCTGAATTTCATCTCCTTTATAATCTATATCCATATCCTCTTTTGATTCACCGAGATCAGGATTTGTGGCGGTAATTATTAGTTTATCTTTCTGAAAATTAAATACCACCCCTTTGTAACTATCAGAATATAATATCGACATTCTTTTCAACATATCTAAAAACATTTTTCTATCAATAGTAATTATATTTGCATCTCCTTTGTCAATAATTTCACTATATTCTGGAAATTCACCTTCAAGAAGTCTTATTGTAATGGTTTCTGTATCTTTCTTAAGAACAAAATGGTTATCTTTGTTTCCTATCTGCACGGTGCCTTCTGGATCAAGAAATCTGCTTACTTCTATCAAACCCTTTTTGGGAATAATAATACCTGATCCTGATTCGCCCGCCGTGGACTCAGAAACCTGCATGCTATCCGTCGGGCAGGTATAATCAACCAGCGAAAGCCTGCTGCCATCTGTCGAAACCATCCTGATTATGTTTTGATCATTATTTTTTAGTTTTTCAAAATATATCCCATTAATATGGACTCTTCTGTCATCTGTAGCAACACCTATACTAAGAGTTTGATCTATCATTTTTTTAAAAACCGATGATTTGATTTTAAAAAAAGAAATGTCTTCTATTAACGGAATTTCAGGAAAATCGTCGGGATTCATTCCGACTATATGATAATTTACCTTATTATTACTGATTTCCACCCAATGATTTTCTATTTCATTGATGTTTATTTCATTGGATGGAAATTCTTTAACTATCTCATATATTTTTCTTCCATTAATAGCGATTGCTCCCTGTGATTCAACTTTTGCAGGAAATGACCCCATAAAACCTGTTTCAAGATCGGTAGCTGCAATTTTTATACTTTCGTTAGAAGCGGGATTAGTTTGTATTAAAACTGTTTCAGTAATAGCCAGATTGCTTTTATGTCCCGTTAAACCTTGAATGTTTGACAATACATCCAATATGTCTGTCTTATTAATTATAAACTTCATATCTTTATTCCTATAATAGATTATGTAAAATATTATTAGTAATACATAATCTATTATTACTAATAACTTTCTAATATTGCTATTTTATTAAATAAAAAATAAAATACTATATTAGAAAAACATCGATTAATATGTTTAAAAAAATGATGTTATAAACATATAAAAAAATATTGTTAATAAGTAATGAATTGTTAACAAAATATCAATATAAAAAAGACAGTAATATTTTCAGTTATTCTTTGAGGACTTCATGGTGAAATTATAATTTTTAGAGTTTATAAAAATAAAAGAAAATATAAAGAAAGGATAGGGAAAGGAAAAAATGGTAGCGGGGATAGGATTTGAACCTATGACCTTCGGGTTATGAGCCCGACGAGCTACCAGACTGCTCCACCCCGCATCAAATAAACTCTAAATATAAACAAAATTAAAAGCTAAGTCAATATTTTTTTATATTACACTAAAGATTTAATTAACCCTGTTAAATATTCAAATTCAACTTCCGAATATTTATTATTCTTATATTTAACAAGAACATGTTTTGTACGACTTGTATGACCTGATATTATTTCAATTTTTGACTTTGGAACCTTTAGAATATTTGCCAGATATTTTATACACATTTTGTTTGCAGCTCCATTTACAGGCGGGGCTGTGAGCCTGATTTTAATCGCATCGCCATAAATACCTGCTATCATATTTTTTGAAGCCCTTGGTTGAATAAACACTTTAAACATAATACCCTTAGCATTTTTATTGATAAATAACATTAAATTTATAGTATAGGAATTTCCATTTTTTGATCAATTTTATTAATAGGTTGCCAAGCAAAATTCCTTATTCAAAATTCGACGTTGAATGTTCGATGTTCGATGTTCATCTTTTAAGCCCGCCTGAGGGCGCTACGTTCTTTAAATATTAAACTGTCTAATATTATTGATAATACTGGTTGACGAGACATTTTTTGTAATAGGAATAAGCACCACCCTTCCGCCGCATCTCTCAACAAGCTTTTTTCCTATAACATCTTCAAATATATAATTACTGCCCTTTGTGAGTATATTTGGACGAATAATCTCAATTATTTTATTAAGTTGTTTTGAAGAAAACACCACAACATAATCAACAGAATCTAAAGCGCTTAAGATACTTATACGCTCTTTTTCGCTGATTATCGGTCTTCCTGGCCCCTTAAGGCTGCTTACAGACTCATCGTCATCAATAGCAACAATAAGCACATCTCCAAGCTTTTTTGAGGCGGAAAGAAGCATAACATGGCCTGCATGTAAAAGATCAAAACAACCGTTTGTCAGCACAATTTTTTTATTGCCGGCTTTAAGTTTCAGTACAACGGCTGGAAGTTCTGAAAAAGATATCTGTTTCTTTGAGGCATAATCACAATCAGGCGTCAAAGCCGATAAAAGTTCATTTTTTGACACAGTTGATGTCCCAACCTTGCCCACCACAATGCCCGCCGCTGTATTAGCAACAGATGCCGCTTTTACGAATGAGGCTCCCGAAGCAATTGCAAGCCCCAAGACAGCGATTACCGTATCTCCTGCTCCAGACACGTCGAAAACCTGCTTTGACTGAGCGGTGATATAATAAGGTTTTTTGTCCTCAAATAAAACCATCCCATCCTTGCCGCATGTAATAAGAAGCTTTTCTATTTTTACATTTTCAAGGATCCTCTTTCCGGCTTTAATTAAGGTTGGTTTGTCGACAATCTCTATTCCAGAAGCAAGAGCTGCCTCCTTTTTGTTTGGTGTAAGCAAAGAAACACCTGAATATTTTGAAAAATCACGCCCTTTTGGATCAACGATAGAAAACCTTTTATGTTTTTTTATAATAGATGTCAGCGAGTTAAGCAAAGCCGCTGTAATTAACCCCTTGCCATAATCAGAAATTAATACCAGGTCCACATCAGGTATTACACGCTCAATATAATTTAATATAACATCAAGGGTTTGTTGGGATACATCCTTTTTTGTTTCCCTGTCGATTCTAAGCACCTGTTGGTTGCCGGAAATAATTCTTGTTTTTCTGGTTGTGGGCCTTTCCGGCTCCTCGACAACCCCCTCGGTATTAACACCGAGTTCGTTTAATTTTGTGAGCAAAAGATGTCCATATCTATCTGAACCTATTACCCCGGCCATTGAAACCTTTGCTCCAAGAGCTATAAGGTTGTTGGCGACGTTTCCGGATCCACCCAGGGTATAGTTTTCTTCTTTAACCGAAACAACCTGGACCGGCGCTTCCGGAGATATCCGGTCAACATCACCCCATAAGTATTCATCGACCATTAAATCTCCGACAACAAGGAGATTGCATTTTTCAAATTTTAAAATATCAAAATCCATATTTAATTGTTTAGCCACAGACACACATAGACTTTTATTGGCCCGTTTGGGAAACGGAGGCTATATAATTTTTCAAAAGATCTGTCAGAAAATCGGGTGGGCGCACCACACGGCCATTGCTATTAACGAAGGCGTGTTTTGTATATCCTGTTACAAGAATCTTTTTACCGTTTTCATTAAATATACGATAATCAAACTTCATACCGCCCTTAATGTTTGTATCAACGGAGGTTTCAATAATTATAACATCATCATATTGAGCCGGAGATAAAAACTTGCAATAAACTTCGGATACAGGCAGAAAGATACCCTTTGTTTCAATGGCTTTATAGGTTAAACTCAACGATCGAAACAATTCCGCCCTGCCTATTTCAAACCAGCGCAAGTAGTTTGCATGATAAGCTACACCCATTTTATCTGTGTCGCCGTAAATGACCCGGTATGTTGTTTTATGTGTAACCATATCCTAAAAAAATATTATAGTATTTTATTGCAAAAAATTATGGTAAGCGTTCACGGAACACGGAACGTTGAAATTAGAAATTTGGCTTTTATGCTTTTGTGTTATTGATAAACGCATTCAATTTTGGGCCGAGTTTCATCTCTCCAAAACTTCTACTTTCCAATTTCAAGTTTCAAGCCGTGAACGGCTATAAACTTCAGGCACTTGTAACTTTTCCCGGTTATGATGTTTCCAGTATTTTTTGGATAGTTTTTCTAAGTTCATCATAGCTATATGAAACCAAAAGCTCCGGAAATTCGTTTTTTATATTGTCGGGAGGCCGGAACAGGATGCCTGTGTCGGCCTCTTTGAGCATGGTTATATCATTATAGGAGTCGCCAAACGCTATTATTTTATAATTGAGGTTTTTTAAGGCAAGCACAGCCTTGCGCTTGCCGTCATTTAGCCGGAAATTATATCCGGCAATATATCCGTCAGGGTCTATTGATAGAGAGTTGCAAAAAAGGGTTGGCCAGCCCAGCTTTTTCATTAAAGGCCCTGCAAACTCAACAAATATATCCGAAAGGATTATTAGCTGGGTCTGTGATTTGAGCCACTCCAGAAAATCCACGGCCCCATCAAGTGGATTTATGGAATCGATAACACCCATTATGTCTTTAAGCTTGAGCCGATTTTCGCGAACGATGTCAAGCCGTTTTTTCATCAAAACGTCATAGTCGGATATATCGCGGGTTGTCAGTCTTAGCTCCTTGATACCGGTCTTTTCAGCCACCTGTATCCACATTTCAGGAACAAAAACACCTTCTAAATCTGAACAGACAATATACATATGCAGACCTCGTAATAACTATTTTATTTTAACATTGAAAACCTGGTCCTCTGGGCCAGATCAGAGATAGATGGCTTTGCCTTGGAATTTTGTGGCAAAATCACAAATCCCAAGCGCCAATTTACAAATAAACCCCAAATCCCAAGATTCAATGATCAAAACCTTCCAGGATGAGACATTGTTTGGGTTTTTGAATTTCGGTCGTTGGAATTTGTTTGATATTTAGAGTTTGATATTTTGAATTTTAATAATTCAGTGAACTTCCAGCAAAGCAAATCTCCTCTGGGGATAATCAAAACTTGGTCCTCTGGGCCAGGATTCTTTACTATTGACCGCCATGACTTTATATTTTCGAGTTTTACTCGAAAATTGGACATCAAGTCGGTCTGGGTTATTCAGTTAAGGCAATTAGTTTCTTCGACTCGTATGAGAACAGGTTTGTTGCTGACAATATCAAGGGCTTCTATCTCGGATAAAGCTATTTTAACATCACTTTCCTTTGCAAGGTGAGTTAGAATGAAAATAGGAACCGAGCCAGTCGATTTGCGTCCTTTTTGGTGCACAGATTTAATGCTGATGCCACGATTGCCTAAGATACCCGATATTTTAGATAAAACTCCCGGACGATCTACCGCGGAGAACCTGAAGTAGTAATTGGTAAAGATATCGTCAACCGGCATGACCGGAATTTTTCTTATACTTTCCATCTGGTAGGACAACAATGGAATTCTTCCCCTTGTGCCGGACAAAAGGTTGCGAGCCAGATCTGCTATATCTCCAACAACCGCGCTGGCTGTGGGCATCATCCCCGCGCCAAGGCCGTAAAGCATCATGTCGCCGACAGCATCGCCCGAAATTGTAATTGCATTCAAAGGGCCATTTACATTTGATAGCTGGTTGTCAAAAGGTATCATTGCAGGATGCACCCTTGCTTCAACCTCTTTTCCCCTGTTTTTGCTTATAGCCAAAAGCTTTATCCTGTACCCGAATTGATTGGCAAAATCGATATCCATAGGGGTAATTTTTGATATTCCTTCAATATAAATATCATTCAAATTAATTTCCATACCATATGCAATAGAGTTTAATATGGTTAGTTTGTGCGCTGTATCTATTCCCTCCACATCCAGCGAGGGGTCTGCCTCTGCAAAGCCTTTGGCCTGCGCTTCAGACAGGGCTGCTTTAAATGTAACTCCATCATATGTGCTTTTTGACAGAATATAGTTACATGTGCCGTTTAATATGCCGGTCATCGATTTTATGCGGTTACCAACCAGAGACTCCCTGATCGACTTTATAACCGGCATGCATCCGCCTACGCTCGCCTCAAAACCAAGGCCAATCCCCTTTGCGTAAGCAGCTTTAAAAAGGATGTTGCCCTGGGCGGCAAGAAGGGCCTTGTTTGCGGTTACGATTTGTTTGCCATTATCAATTGCCCTTAAGATAAGCTCCTTTGCAACTCCCACCCCTCCGATCATCTCGACAATTATATCTATTTCCGGATCATCAACCACCTTGCGGGCATCGGTTACCAAAACGCCCTCGTCAAATTTGATCTTCCTGTCCCTTTTTATATCGATATCCGCGACATGTTTTAATGACAGTGACGCCCCGACACGGGAGGCAAGAAGGTCTTTGTTTTCAATCAGAATTTTTGCAACACCGGTGCCTACGGTACCGCATCCAAGCAAACCGATATTAATTTGTTTCATATTACTTGTACCTACAATATTTTTTTGAGCCCCCTGATAGCCTGGTTGATTCGCATTTTGTTTTCAATAAGAGCGAACCGCACATATTCATCGCCATATTCTCCAAACCCTAAACCCGGAGAAACAGCTACCTGAGCCTCTTTAATCAGAAATTTGGAGAATTCCACCGACCCCATTTTTAAATATTGATCAGGAATTTTCCCCCATGCAAACATAGTTCCCTTTGGACTCCTTATGTTCCACCCAATGCGATTTAGGCCGGATATCAGAGTATCTCTTCGTTCTTTATAAGTATTACATATATTTTTAACGCAGTCTTGAGGGCCGTTTAAGGCTATAATGGATGCAATCTGAATCGGCTGAAAAATTCCATAGTCAAGATAGCTTTTTATTCTGCGTAAAGCGCCTACCATTTCTCTGTTTCCAACACAAAAACCGACCCTCCAGCCTGGCATGCTGTAGCTTTTTGAAAGAGAAATAAATTCTACTCCGACGTCTTTAGCGCCTTTTACCTGTAAAAAACTGGGCGCTTTATAACCGTCAAAAACAAGATCTGCATAAGCAAGATCGTGGATTATCATGATATTATGTTCTTTTGCATAATCCACAATTTTTTCAAAAAAATCGAGGTTTACAACCTCTGTGGTAGGATTGTGCGGGTAACTGATAATTAAAAGCTTTGGTCTTGGCCACGTTTGTCTTGTAGCGTTCATCAAGTCTTCAAAGAAATCTGAATCCGGCCCTACAGGTATTCCTCTTACATCACCTCCGGCAATAATTGCTGAGTATGGATGGATCGGGTAGGTTGGATTTTGGGCAAACACCACATCGCCGGGTCGGATTGTAACAAGCACGAGATGAGATATTCCTTCTTTGGCGCCTATTGTAACTATTGCCTCGCTGTTATGGTCTATATTCACATCAAATCGGCGTTTATACCAATCCGAAATAGCCATTCTAAGCTTTGTAATACCCATGGATGCAGAATATCGATGATTGTGTGGTTTTTGAACCGCTTCGATTAGTTTGTCAACGATATGCTTTGGAGTGGGAAGATCAGGATTGCCCATGCCAAGATCTACAATATCCTCGCCTGCATGTCTTGCGTCCATCTTTATCTTGTTGACGGTTGTAAACACATAAGGCGGCAAACGATCTAAGCGTGCAAATTTTTCCATAAAAACAACCTCGTAAAAATAAATATTTAGATTTTTGTTAGGCTACAACACAAACAACTTTATGTCAAAAAAATTGTTTTGACTTTCAGCCCAAATCGTTTTAATTTTTAATTGGTTGGCTATTAGTGTTAGGATAATTTTGTCGGGAGATAAACATGAACAAGCGCTTAACCTATGCGGATGCAGGCGTAGATATTGACAAGGCCAACAGCCTTGTTAAGACCATAAAAAAGATTGTAAAACAGACGCCCAGAACCGGTGTTATAAGTGAAATAGGAGGTTTTGGAGGGCTTTATTCGCTTAACCTTGCAAATGTGGACAGCCCTGTTCTTGTAAGCTCAACAGACGGAGTTGGAACCAAGCTTAAAATAGCATTCATGATGAATAAACATGATACAGTTGGAATCGATCTTGTAGCCATGTCTGTAAACGATATCGCTGTGCAAGGCGCCAAGCCACTGTTTTTTCTTGATTATTTGTCAACGGGGAAGCTAAACACAGAAATTATCATAGAAATCATCAAGGGGATCGCGGAGGGTTGTAAGCAGGCGAATTGCGCTTTAATAGGCGGCGAAACAGCGGAAATGCCGGGGTTTTATAAAGCAAATGAATATGACCTGGCAGGTTTTGCTGTCGGCATAGTTGATAACAGTAAGATAGTTGACGGATCTGAAATGCATGTCGGCAATAAGGTTATTGGAATAGCGTCAAGCGGTCTTCACAGCAATGGATATTCTTTGGCGCGAAAGATTTGTTTTGATGTTTTGAAACTGAAAATCGACGATTATGTTCCTGAGCTTGGCCGCACAGTAGGTGAAGAGCTTCTTATGCCGACAAAAATATATTCGGCAACTACTTATCGTATAAGTAAGGGTTTGCCCATACATGGGTTTGCCCATATTACAGGCGGAGGTATTGAAGGCAATCTTCTTCGGATTATACCAGAAGGATGCAATATTGTGATGTACAAGGAAAGCTGGGATGTGCCCCCTGTGTTTTCTTTTTTGCAGAATGCCGGCAACATATCAGACAAGGAAATGATGCGTACTTTTAATAATGGAATAGGGATGATAGCGGTCGTGCCGGAAAATGTAGCACAGGAGATGGTTGAGCAGCTTAGCGCTCTGAAAGAGAAAGGCTTTATAATAGGGGAAGTTGTTGAAAGAAAAAAAGCAGACAGGCGTATCAGGTGGGTTTAGGAGAATAGCTTGATATTACGTAAAATCCGTAAATATTTATTAGCCTTCATGAACTGGATAGCAAAAGGTTACAAAGATAAATCCTTTTGCCCGACCTGAAAACTGAAGCCACCCAGCGCCAGGAGGCGCAAATAATATGGCTACATTCCATATCTCCGTTATCCGATTGTATTTGTAGCGAAATGCATCACAATCCTTCCACATCTTTGCGTTATATTATCCCGTGCATGTCTCTTATCTTCATCATTATGATTGCAACCGCGGTGGTTTCTTTTGCACAGAGCAACGAACGGCTGTTTGATGATGATCCTGCCGAGCCGTGGCATATTACCGCCGATGAAATAAGCTTTGATAAAAAAACCGATCAACATATCGCAAAAGGAAGCGTTACTATAACCAAGAAGGACAAAAGGCTTACAGCCGATTTTGTTCGTTTTGATCATAAAACCATGGAGGTGCTGGCTATCGGCCATGTAATAATGACGGCAGGTGAGGATATACTTGTCGGTAACAGGATGGAGATGGACCTGGAGGCTGAAGTCGGAACAGTATATAATGGAACAGTATTTATTAAAGAAAACCATTTTTATATAAGAGGGGATAGGATACAAAAGACAGGAAAAGACTCTTATGCCGTCGGCAAAGGCAGTCTTACAACATGTGACGGCGATCATCCGGCGTGGAAAATAACAGGGAGAAACCTGAAAGTTACCATAGAAGGATATGGTTTTGTTAATCACGCGGCTCTTTGGGCAAAAAAGATTCCTGTGTTGTACACACCCTTTTTGGTGTTTCCTGTAAAGATAAAGAGACAGTCCGGCCTTTTGCCGCCACAAATACTATATTCGGAACGGAAATGGGAGGAATACATACAGCCTTTTTACTGGGCTATTAACGAAAGTTCGGATGCAACCTTATATTACCATCATATTGGACGCCGGGGAGACAAAATAGGCTTTGAATACCGTTATGTTTTAGATGAAAAGTCAAAAGGAACCATGATGTATGACTTTTTGCGAGACAGAAAGGTAGATAACGGCACAACAGAGTCCGAAGAGGAATGGGGATATACGACGGATGATACAGATGATAAGTTACGTCCCAATTCCGACCGATACTGGTTCAGGATGAAACATGACCAGGCGCTGCCTGCTGGTTTTACCGCAAAACTGGACATAGATATTGTCAGCGATCAGGATTACCTGCATGAATTTAAGGACGGATATACGGGGTTTGATGTAACCGATAGATATTTTAACAAAAACTTTGGCAGAGACCTTGACGATTATACTGATTCAACAAGGGTAAACAGTTTGAGTATAAACAAGGGCTGGTCACAATTCAGCCTTAATGCCGAAACCCGCTGGTATGATAATGTCATAAAGCGTCGCCGTCCGGAAGAATCGGATACAACAATACAGATGCTGCCGGTTATTGATTTTAATGCATCCAAACAGCAGATACCCAGCACACCCCTGTATTTTGACCTTGATTCCGAATATACATATTTCTACAGAGAGGATGCTTCAAAGGTTGCTCCAAGTGCTCACAGGATGGATGCATACCCAAGATTATATTTGCCATTAAGATTCAAACATTACCTTTCTTTTGAACCATCTGTCGGGTTGCGGGAAACAGCCTGGCGTTTTGATAAAGAGGAATATAGATCCTCTGATAAGGCAACGCTTTACAGAGAAATGTATGATGTCAAAATAGACCTTTCTTCAAATATTAATAGAATATATAGCCTGCAGAAAAGCTGGATTGACAAGATAAAGCATGCAATAACGCCCCAAATAGTATATGAATATATACCGGGAAAAGATCAGAGTAAATATCCCTCGTTTGATGGTGTTGACAGAATTGCGAGAAAAAACCTTGTAACATATTCTCTGACAAATATTTTTACGTCAAGATCGCAGACGCACAACACAAAGAAAGACAACGAGGAGAAAATCGACAATGATGAACCCGTAAACTATACCTATAATCAGTTTTGCCGTTTAAAGCTGGAGCAGAGTTATAACATTAACGAGGCAAAAGAGGATACCCCATCCCAAAGGGCAAATCAAAAGGAAAAGAGGCCTTTTTCTACAATCTATGGTGAGATAGAGATAGATCCTGTCCAATATGTTTCTGTGCAGGCAGATGCCACGTGGTGCCAATATGATAGTCTGGTTAAATCACGCAACATTGCGGCAACATTATCCGA
>CBDAFK010000028.1:0-4216 GCA_965195235.1 uncultured Desulfobacterales bacterium
ACAAGGGTTCCTGGCGGAAAGACAAGATACCTTTCAGAGCTTTCAGCAGGAGACCAGGTATTAATCGTTGATTTTCAGGGAAACACATCTGTCGGCACTGTGGGGCGCCTGAAGATCGAAAAACGTCCTTTAATGCTGATAAGGGCGGTTGTTGGCGACCAGGAGATAACGACGATCCTTCAAAATGCGGAAACAATCCGGCTGACTGATCCTGAAGGCAAGCCGATATCGGTCGTAAGCCTTTTGCCGGGCGACAAGGTTCTGGTGGCTGTTGAAAAAGGGGGCAGGCATTTTGGTCATAAAATAGATGAAACTATAACCGAAAAATAATTAATAAAATCCCAAATTTCAAGCATCAAATTCCAAATAAATCCCAAATTTCAATATCCAATGACCAAAACATATACGGGTTTGGGACTTTGAATTTTGGTCATTGTAATTTATTTGATATTTGTGATTTGTTATTTATAATTTGCAATGAGAGGGGATGAAAAAAGGAAATTTCTCCGACTTTAATCGAGTGGTTAAATAGTCGAGTCGTCGAGTCGTAATGCCCATGAACCACTCGACCAATCAACTACTCGACCACTCGACCAATTGCGGAGCGAAGCGGAGCTATTATGGCAAATTCTGAAACAATAAAAACAGATGACTTAGATTTCAGTATCGATTCACTGAGAGCCTCTATAGATGAAATCGATATAGAACTCCTTAATTTGATTAACAGGAGACTTTTGCTTGCAAAGAAGATAGGGGAAATCAAAAAGCAAAAAGGTGAAAACGTTTTAGACACCGCTCGTGAAAGCAATATAATAAACAGACTTTTAAGTTTAAATAAAGGCTCGTTGAGCAAGAATGCACTCCATCATATCTTTACAGAGATAATCGCTTCATCCCGCGAAGTTCAAAAAAAGGAGATTGTAACATACCTTGGCCCGGAAGCTACATTTACGCACATTGCGGCTATGAACCATTTTGGACATACGGTTTCCTTTGTCCCGCAGGCCAGCATTCGTGATATATTCAGCGAGGTGGAAAAAGGCGTTTGCACTTATGGAGTAGTTCCTGTTGAGAATTCAATTGAAGGAACTGTCAATTATACTCTGGATCTTTTTTTTGAATCTGATCTAAAAATTTGCGCAGAAATATACCATACAATTTCTCATGATCTGTTATCAACAACAGATAGCTTGAAAGATATCACAAAAGTCTATTCCCATCCTCATGCATTTGCCCAGTGCCGCAAATGGATCGGGGAACACCTCCCTGAACTCGTGCTTGAGGAATGCAGCAGCACGGCTCGCGCTGCACAAAAAGCATCGGAAAATCCAAAATCGGCTGCAATTGCCGCCAGGGAGGCGGCGCAGATGTATGGTCTGAATGTGGTTGCTTCCAGGATTGAGGATTTCACAAGAAATATAACAAGATTTCTTGTGATCGGACATGACGATATGCCGAGAACAGGAAATGACAAGACCTCAATTATGTTTGCCACGGCTCATGTTCCCGGAGCGCTGTACAAAGTTTTAGGGCCGATTGCACAAGCCGGTATTAATATGGTAAAACTTGAATCCAGGCCGACAAAATATGAAAGCTGGAACTACTTTTTCTTTGTTGACATTGAAGGACATATCGAGGATCCCAATGTAAAAGAAACGGTGGAGAAGATGAAAAGACTCTGTATGTATATTAAGTATCTTGGTTCATATCCAAGGGCAAAGGGATAGAGGACTGAGGTCGGAGGTCGGAGGTCGGAAGTCGGAAGTCAGAAGTCAGAAGTCGGAAGTCAGAAGGGATGAACGTTGAACATCGAACGTCCAACATCGAATGATGAATGTTGATGTCGCTTTGCTCCTTAATTTGGAACAACAACAACCTTTGAACTGTGAACCCTGAACTGTGAACCCTGAACCGTTGAACCCTGAACTGTGAACTGTGAACTCGGAGAACTTGCGAATGATTAACTCAAATACATCTTTATATGCAGTGCTTGGAGATCCTGTATCTCACAGCTTAAGCCCTGTAATGCATAATAGCGCTTTTTCCCACATAAGGTACAACGGAGTATATCTTGCATTTAATGTAAAAAGCGGAGATCTGGCTTCTGCAATCAGTGGAATAAAGGCGCTTGGCATAAAGGGCGCCAGTATTACCATCCCTCACAAGGTTGCTGTAATGGAGTTTCTTGATGAAGTGGATGAAAAAGCCTTAAAAATTGGCGCTGTTAATACCATTGTTAACAGAGATGGTAAACTTTTTGGTTACAATACAGATTGTCTTGGCGCTACAGATGCACTATTGGAAAAGACAGGCATCAAGGATAAGGATGTGGTTATTCTTGGTTCTGGTGGAGCTGCGCGCGCAATAGGCTTTGGAATAGTATCAGAGGGGGGAAGATTAACAATATCAGGCGTTTTAAAAGATGAAGGAGAAAATCTGGCAAAGGACCTTGGAGTCGATTACTACCATCTTTCAGAGTTCAGGAATATTGATTGCCGGATCCTGATTAATGCAACTCCTGTTGGTATGACGCCAGATACAGAAGCAATGCCAGTACAAAGTGAAGATTTAAGCAAAGATATGGTTGTCATGGATATTGTTTATAATCCAATAAAAACCCGCCTTTTAAAGGAGGCCGAAGATATCGGCTGCATTACCGTAGATGGCGCTTCCATGTTTGTCTATCAGGGAGCCGCTCAGTTTGAAATGTGGACCGGAACGAAAGCGCCTGTCGATATAATGAGAAGCACTGTGCTGAATGTTCTCGGAAAATGATTGAGATAAAATCGCAAAAGATAAAAAAGAGTGTCGAAGTTGCGGTTCCCGGATCAAAGAGCTACACCCACAGGATACTGATAGCAGCAGCTTTGTCTGATGGAATCTGCACCATACATAATGCCTTGAAAAGTGAAGATACCCTACTTACCTTAAGCGCTCTCAGGCAATTTGGCGTCAGGATAGAGGACTGCGATGACAGGCTAATAGTGCATGGGACAAATGGGATATTAAAGCCGTGCAGCGATCCTGTTTATCTTGGAAATTCAGGAACATCCATGCGTCTTTTAACCGGAGTAGCAGCGCTCGGGAGTGGCACGTACACCCTTACAGGTACAGAGCGCATGCTTGAAAGGCCGATTCAGGATCTTTTAGACGGTTTGAATCAGATCGGAGTTTTTGCCCGCAGCGTTAACAAGAACGGATGCCCTCCGGTTGAGATAAGAGGAGAAAAAGTAAAGGGCGGCGCCTTGTCTCTGAAATGCAAAATAAGCAGCCAGTATCTTTCTTCTCTTCTTTTAATAGCGCCATATACACAGGAAGGCCTTGAAATAACTGTTACAGAGGGGCCTGTTTCCAGACCATATGTAGATATGACCGTTGATATAATGACCAGGCTTGGAATTGATGTCGTGCGTGATGGATACAGGCTTTTTACGATCCATGGACACCAGGCCTACAGGGCAGGTTCGTATATGGTGGAACCGGATTGCTCACAGGCAGGATATTTCTGGGCCGCTGCTGCCATAACCGGCTCAAGGATCAAGGTTAAAGGGATTACAAAGACATCACGGCAGGGCGATGTCCGTTTTACAGAAATACTTAAAGCAATGGGGTGTAAGGTATTTCATGAAAAGGATGGAATTGCCGTGTCCGGCGGGTCGCTTTCCGCCGTTGAAGTTGATATGGCCGACATGCCTGATATAGTTCCGACCCTGGCCGTTGTTGCGGCTTTTGCCAAAGGAACAACTCTTATAAAGAATGTTGCTCATTTGAAGGCAAAGGAGAGTGATCGCCTAACCGCTGTGGTTAATGAGCTTTCAAAGATGGATATCAAAGCAAGCTGCACTGATACCGGTCTATCCATCAAGGGAGGCAGGCCTTGCGGCGCCGTGATTGATACTTATGGCGACCATCGGATAGCCATGAGTTTTGCGCTCGCAGGGCTTAAAGTCCCCGGCATTGTCATCAAAGACGAAAGATGCGTGGAAAAGTCCTTCCCTGATTTCTGGAATGTTTTTGAAAATCTGTATGCTTGAAAAAAGAATTAAATAGTGCCTGAACGGAAACCCCTCATTTCGTAGGTTGGGTTGAGCGATTTTAAAATGTTGGGTTTCGCTGCACTCAACCCAACCTACAAGATCAAGGATTTACAATTTATAAAATAATGAAGCGAAACTGTAACGAAACTGTATAAGTAACTTTTCGTTCAGACACTAAA
>CBDAFK010000029.1:0-4771 GCA_965195235.1 uncultured Desulfobacterales bacterium
GCAATCAATCTGTCGGCAGCCCTCGCTGTTTCGGAAAAGAGGACCCTTCTCGTTGATTGTGATCCCCAGGGCAATGCTACAACAGGAATCGGGCTGGATAAAGACTCTCTTGATAAAACCTTGTATCATGGCTTGATCGGCAAAGCCGACGCAAAGAGCCTTGTCGTAGATAGCGAAATAGATTCCTTAAAGGTTATCCCTTCACGTGTAGAGCTGATAGGGTTTGAAGTTGAAATGATGTCTGAGCCCAAGCGTGAAATGGCTTTAAAGAATCTTCTTGCCCAGCTTGTTGATTCGTTTGAATATATCATCATAGACGCCCCGCCATCTTTAAGCCTTCTGACACTTAACGCTCTGACGGCTGCCGACTATATGCTGATTCCACTTCAGTGCGAGTTTTATGCATTGGAAGGGCTTGGGCAGCTTTTACAAACAGTGCGACGCGTCAAGCATAGCCTTAATCCAAACCTTAAAATTGCCGGTATACTTCTAACCATGTATGACAAGAGAACCAATCTGTCACAGCAGGTTGCCGAAGAGGCGAAAAAATATTTTAAGAACATGGTATTTAAAACTATTATATACAGAAATGTGCGTTTGGGAGAGGCTCCAAGTTTTGGGATGCCTATATTGCTTTATGATGCTGTTTCAACAGGCGCGCAAAACTACTTTAATCTGGCAAAGGAGATAATGGGCGGTCAATGCGAAAGACAAAAATAAAAAAAGAGGTTGGTTTGAATCCAAAAAAGCGCAGGAAACTGGCCTTGGGAAGAGGCCTTGACTCCCTTCTTCCAGATATTGCTCCTATTGAAAATAGTTCAAACGAGTATTTTCTATGTGATGTCGGACTAATTCGTTCAAACCCGTATCAACCACGCCGGCAGTTTTCCAGAGATGAGCTGGATGAATTGAGCCGCTCAATCAAAGAACAGGGAATGATTCAGCCTCTTTTGGTCAGAAAGGACGCAAGCGGTTATGAGCTTATAGCCGGTGAAAGACGACTCCGGGCCGCTAAAATGGCCGGGCTTGATAAGGCGCCGGTTATTATAAAGGATACCTCAGATGAAAATCTCCTGGAGCTTTCCATTGTTGAGAATATTCAGCGTGAGGACTTAAATGCCATGGAAGAGGCCGAGGCATATCATAATCTCATGGTTGAATTCAATTTTACGCAGGATCAGGTTGCGTTGCGTGTAGGGAAAAGCAGGCCGACTATAACTAATTGTTTGAGGCTAAGGCAGCTGCCTGAAGAAATCAAATCCAGCATAATGGATAATAGTTTGACCATGGGACATGCAAGAGCTTTGCTTGGCGCCGGAACATCAGCACAGCAAAGGGCAGCATGGCGGGCCATTGTTTCAAAAGGGTTGTCGGTCAGGGAAACCGAAACCCTGATTAAACGATTAAAAGCGGAAAAGATAAAGCCAAAAAAGTCTAAGTCAGGTTCGGAGGAAATATACCTTAAGGATCTTGCTGAGGATTTTTCACGCTGTTTGGGCACTAAAGTACAGATCAAGAAACACGGGCAAAAGGGAAAGGTTGTAATCGATTTTTACACAAACGATGATCTCGACCGCCTGATTGGCCTTTTTAAACAGATATAAATATATAGTATAGGAATTTCCTTTCCTGAAATAACAAATAACAAATCACAAATATCAAATAAATTACAATGACCAAAATTCAAAATTCCAAACCAGTAAATGACCTAAACCTCCTGTTTAGTCGAGTGGTCGAGTGGAAAAATGGTCGAGTTGTTAACCACTCGACTACTCGACTAATTTCCTACTCGACTAATCCCCTTTTGGTTATTGAATATTGAAATTTGCCTGCCTGTGCGTATCCGCACGCAGACAGGGGATTTATTTGTAATTTGATGCTTGAAATTTGGAATTTTATAAGTTCATGTCTATTCATATTATTATAGATGGCTATAATCTTATTCGACAGTCAAACAGGCTGAGCGTTATTGACCGCAGGGATATACAGTCAGGCAGAGAGGCTCTGCTTGACACTCTTGCCGAATACAGAAAAATAAAAAAACACAAAATAACAGTGGTTTTTGATGGGACAAATGCACCTTCCTTTTCACGGCGCGTAGAAAAAGTAAATGGAGTCAAAATATTATTTTCTCGTAAAGGAGAGTTAGCCGATACCGTGATTAAAAGGATGGCGGCAACGGAAAGAGAAAAGGCTTTAATTGTCACCTCTGATCTGGATATTGTAAATTATGCCGAATCTCAGGGCGCTGCTACTATAAGTTCGCCGGAATTTGAAGGGAAGGTAACAATGGCTGTATACATTGACACCAATGGATCTGTCATGGAAGATAAAGGGGGCTGGGTTCCGACAACGAGGAAGAAAGGGCCTAAAAGGCGTTTGTCAAAAAAAAAGCGGCGAAGCAGAGTCAAAATAAGTAAACTTTAGAGAACAGAGGTCAGATGTCAGATGTCAGATGTCAGAGAACAGATGTCAGAGGTCAGAGGTCAGATGTCAGAGGTCAGAGGTCAGAGAACATAGGAACCATCACATTTAATGAAAATATTAATTGTTTCTCGTTCCCACGCTCCAGCGTGGGAATACATACCATATGGGTTCCCACGCTGGAGCATGGGAACCAGGCAAAATCGTAATCCTTTGATATGATTGACAAGTTATTTTCGGTTCCAGTGCCGCAGGCGGCATAATATAGCTTTTTACGAAACCATCATATTTAATGAAAATATTAATCGCTAAGACCGCGGGTTTCTGTATGGGCGTTCGCAGGGCGGTTGAAATAGCTCTGAATGCGCCCGGAAAATATAAAGAACCTATTTACACTTATGGTCCTCTTATCCACAATCCCCATGTCCTGACCCTTTTAAGGGGAAAAGGAATATCCATATTAGATCATATTCCGGAACATGGAACCGGCACTGTCATTATAAGGGCTCATGGAGTTCCGCCTCAAGCAAAAGAGAGCCTTGAAAAAGCCGGTTTTAATGTCATTGACGCTACATGTCCTCGTGTTATCAAAGTACAGAACATAATTCATAAACATGCAAAATCAGGTTATTCATCGATCATTATCGGAGACCAGGATCATCCTGAGGTTATCGGGCTGCTCGGTTATGCGAGGGGAAACGGATATGTGGTTGATAGTATTAAAGAGCTCGATTCTCTCCCAGTATTTGACAAGGCTATTATCGTAGCTCAGACGACTCAGAGCACTTTTCTTTTTGAAGAGGTTAAAAAATGGGCGGCCGCTAAGTTTCCCTTTTATAAGATTTTTGATACAATCTGTGATTCAACATCAAAGCGGCAGGCTGAAGTTAAGCGTATGGCGGAATTTGTGGATGCGATAATAGTGGTTGGGGGCCGTAGTAGCGGGAACACGAAAAGGCTTGCCGAAATTGCAAATCGATCGGGTAAACCAGCATATCATATCGAATCAGAAACGGAACTTGACCTGAAGAGCCTGGTATCAGCCCAATGTATAGGCATAACAGCCGGGGCTTCCACACCCAACTGGATCATCAAAAGGGTTTACAGAGCCCTTGAGGCATTGCCGTTTAAAAAGGACCAGGTCTGGCGCAGAATCCTTTTTTCTTTTCAGCGTTTGCTTCTTTTGACAAATATCTATGTATCCCTTGGCGCAGGGTGTTTGTGCTATGCCTGCGCTAAACTTCAGGGGATTGGGATATCCTTCCCGCATGTTTTTATATCGATATTATATATTCAATCAATGCATATATTAAACAACCTGACGGGAAACAAGGCAGACCTTTACAATGATCCGGCCAGAGCTGACTTTTATAGTAAAAACAAACTATTTCTTGCGATTTTGTCTTTGGTTGCCGGCGGCGTGGGACTGATTACAGCCTATACCATGGGATTAATACCTTTTTTATTCCTTCTTGTAATGAGTATAATGGGGCTTTCTTATAATTTAAGGCTTATACCCGATTGTTTCACGGACGTGAGGTACAGAAGAATAAGGGATATACCGGGTTCAAAGACCATTCTTATTGCTCTGGCATGGGGACTCGTTACATCCCTGTTTCCGTTTTTGTCTGTATCCGGGAAAATAGATGCAGGTTCAGCATTGGTATTTATATGGTCAACATGTATTGTATTTGCAAGAACCGCATTTTTCGATATTCTTGACATGCAGGGAGACAGAATTGTGGGTAAGGAGACAATCCCGATTTTGTTGGGGGAAAAGAGTTCGTTTCGCCTTTTAAAAGGCATGCTGATAATTATTATAGTTCTTTTAGTCCTATCAAGCGCATTTCATATTATTTCCAGCCTTGGCTTTATTCTCGCTATCTGCCCAATTTCCATGTTTTTAGTTTTTTCATCTTATGAACGGGGTTATATGCTGCCCGGCATCAGGCTTGAATTTTTAGTCGAAACCCATTTTATCCTTGCAGGAATCATCACCCTTTTATGGATTTAGGAATTGAGGATTGCTCACGCAAATGCGCAAAGGCGCTAACTAAACAGGAAAGAGGATAGAGAATAGAGAATAGAGAATTGAGGGATTGAAAAAAATGAACATCGAACATCGAACATCGAACGTCCAACATCGAATGAAAAACAAAAGAAACGGAGGCCGGAGGTTAGAGGTCAGATGTCAGAGGTCGGAGGTCGGAAAAACAGCAACCATTAATCCCTGAACCTTTGTTTCTCATTTGGTGTTTGGTTTTTTATTCGATTTTAAAATAATTTTAAAGAGCGAAGCGACATCATTATTCGACGTTCGATGTTGGACGTTCGATGTTGGACGTTC
>CBDAFK010000030.1:0-11610 GCA_965195235.1 uncultured Desulfobacterales bacterium
GATTATTGTTCCATATCGTGTGGTGGTGTCATTATGACAAAAATCATAATCGCAGAAGGGTATTCTGATAAAAGTCCGCTTTGCTGAATATATTCTTTACGTTTCTTCTGATTTCTGACATAATTTTTAGTTTTATGGGCATGCCCCTTTTTTATTAGGGTTGATTTATTTTTTTAGGAGGAAATAGATGTTTGCTCGACACAATCTATTGCTTGAAATAGGCACAGAGGAAATCCCGGCTGGTTATATTAAACCCGCTCTGAAGGGCCTTTCATCGTTGATTTTACAAAGGATGGACGATGCGCGTATTGAACATGGCAAGGCCAGGACTTTTGGAACGCCGAGAAGGCTTGCAGTGGAAGTCGCGGATGTTGCTGACAGGCAGAAGCGCCTGGTAACTGAGATTACAGGGCCTCCTGAAAAGGTCGGTTTTGATGAGAACGGCGCTCCTACTTTAGCTGCGAAGAAATTTGCCGAGAAGTTCGGGATTTCTGTTAATAGTTTAACAATCAAGGATACAAAAAAGGGTCGGTATTTATGCGCAAAAAAAACAGAGAAAGGCCTTGCCGCAAGGACGCTTCTTAAAAGCATTTTGCCTGATGTGATTTTGTCAATTCCATTTCCAAAAACAATGAAATGGGCGGATCTGTCCATTGAGTTTGCAAGACCGATACATTCGAGCCTTGCACTCTTAGGAAATAAAGTTATTCCATTTGTTTTGGGCAATGTAAAAAGCGGGAGATATATTTTTGGGCACAGCTTTATGAGCCCAGGCAGGATCAGGCTTTCTAAACCGGATGACTACATTGAAATCATGCGTTCCAACTATGTGCTGATTGATCCAAAAGAAAGGAAAAAACAGGTTGTACGCGGCATCGATAAAGCAGCCGCTGATTGCGGGGGCAGGGTTCTGCAAGATGATGACCTTGTTGATATTGTAACAAATCTTGTTGAATACCCGGCTGTTGTGTCAGGTAGTTTTGATAAAGAATTTCTTGAGCTTCCCGGTGAGGTATTGATTACAGCCATGCGGGAACACCAGAAATATTTTGCCGTAATTGATAAAGAAAACAACCTGATGCCAAGTTTTATTGCGGTAAACAATACACCAGCCAGGGATATGTCGCTGGTTGCAAAGGGGCATGAAAGGGTGCTCAGGGCCAGGCTTAAAGATGCTCAATTCTTTTACAGGGGCGATATAAAGAAATCCTTTGAGGATTTGGTGGAAAAATTAAAAGGGGTTCTTTTTCAGGCCGGGCTTGGCACTGTGTATGATAAGGTAATAAGGGTTCAAAATCTTACCGGATATCTGTCAGAGGTCGCAAATTTTGATTCAGATCTTAAGAAAAAGGCATTGAGAGCAGCCTATTTGTGCAAGGCCGATCTTGTCAGCCAGGTTGTTGATGAGTTTCCAAAGCTGCAAGGGGTGATGGGAAGAGTTTATGCCGCTGCTTCCGGAGAACCGGATGTGGTATCATCTGCGATAGAAGAATATTATTGGCCGGTATATTCCGGGGGGCAGCTTCCTGAAACAGAAACAGGCGCAATTCTTGCGATTGCCGATAAGATCGATTCTATTTGCGGCTGTTTTGTCACAGGACTGATTCCGACCGGCGCTTCAGATCCCTATGCTCTTCGGAGGCAGGGAATAGGCATTGTTCAGATAATGCTTGATAAGAATTTTTCATTTCAATTGAGCAGTCTGATTGAAAAAAGTGTAACACTGCTTAGCGAACGAAATGCCGACGAAATTAAAAAAATTTCTGACAGTGTTTATCTGTTTTTGCAAAACAGGATTGCCAATCTTTTGTCTGAGCAAGGATTTTCAAAAGATGTTATAGCAGCCATTGTCTCTGTTTCCGTTGATCATGTGCCTGATATCTGGAACAGAGCCCGTGCTCTGGAAAAACTTAAAGCCGAGCCGGATTTTGAACCTCTGACAATTGCTTTTAAGCGGGTTGTCAATATAATAAAAAAAGCCGGCCATTTTGAAACAAACAAGGTTGATGAGAGTCTGTTTGAGCATGAATGTGAGGCTGTTTTGTTTGCTGATTATAAAAAAATTAAGGAAAAGGTATTGGATGATCTTGACAAGGGGTTATTTGAACAGGCCCTTTTTGATATAGCTTCATTGCGTGATTCTGTTGATGCTTTTTTTGACGGGGCGCTGGTAATGGCGGAAGATTCGAGCATACGAAACAACAGGCTTTCACTGTTGACACAGATTGAAGAATTATTTAGATTGTTTGCCGACTTTTCAAAAATTTAAACCCGCACTGTTAATCTTTAGCCTTTTGGGAAAAATTCAGCGGTAGTGACCCTCTTATGGACTTATTAAGCTCACTTAAAAAATATTTTAGCCTTTCCTCGTTTTGGCCAGGCCAGGAAGAAGTGGTCAGAACAATGCTGGAAGGCGGAGATGCTCTTGTGGTCATGCCAACCGGAGGAGGAAAATCGCTTTGCTACCAGCTTCCTGCCTTAATCCGTGAGGGAACAGCCCTCGTTGTTTCTCCCCTTATTGCTTTAATGAAAGATCAGGTAGATGTTCTTCAAAAAAGAGGGATTGCAGCATCATTCATCAATTCCACCATTCCTTGGGCACAGCAAAAACAGGTTCTTCAAAAACTTGAAGCAGGAGACTTGAAGCTTTTGTATGTTGCTCCTGAACGGTTTCGCCAAAAAGAGTTTTTGCAGTCTCTTTCTGTTTCCAGGATCAGTTTTGTAGCGATAGATGAAGCCCATTGTATCTCCCAGTGGGGGCACGATTTTCGTCCCGATTACCTGCGGCTTGGAAAAATTCTGAAAAATGAAGGACCGTATCAGATACTTGCTGCCACCGCAACCGCCACCGAATCGGTGATATCAGATATCATCTCTTCTCTTTATCTTCCCAATTGCCGCCAGTTTGTGACAGGATTTTATCGGAAGAATCTGCATTTGAGAGTAATTCACTGCGCAAATAAAAAAGAAAAGCAACACAACCTTATGTCTGCTCTTGCAGGGGAAAAACTTCCCGCAATTGTATATTGCGCCACGAGAAAAGATGTGGATGAAGTGGCAACCCTGCTGCAAGGTCAAGGGCATCCTATATCAGGATACCATGCCGGCATGGAGGATCAAACACGAAATCGTGTGCAGGAACAATTCATGGCAGGACGCTCTCAAGTAATTGTGGCAACCAATGCCTTTGGGATGGGAATTGATAAATTAGACATACGCCAGATCATCCACTATCAGTTTCCCGGCTCTATAGAATCATATTATCAGGAGATAGGAAGATCAGGAAGAGATGGAAAAAAATCAACATGCACGCTCCTTTTTTCCATGGGGGATAACTATATCCAGCAATTCTTTGTTGATATGAACTATCCTTTGCCGGAAGCTGTCCTGAATGTTTTTGATTTCTTAAAGAATACCGGAAAGGATTATCTCGGTGTTGGGAATAATGAAATTTGTGAAATGATCAGCTCGGTCCAGAGCGCGGGACAGGCAGGAATCATCATAAAAATGCTGGAACGGGCCGGTTTCCTGGAAAGGCTGTATTCCGGGATGCGGCTTTGCTTTGTTGCGGCTGGCCCAGGGAACCCAAGGGGACCTGTCCAAAAGAAGATATTTAATGCTGTGACAAAAATTGCGGGATCTAAAGGAAAGAAAATTTCAATTAACACACTGACAAAGGCCGCAGGTCTTGAAAGACCAGCGCTTCTTAGAGGCCTTAGATTGCTTTCAGAAGATGGATTGATCAGATATATACCCCCGACAAGGGGCCGTGACCTCAAGATAGTGCGGCCCCAGGCGACCTTTGAGGAGTTGAAAATAGATTTTGAACTCCTTGAGAAAAGAAAACAGAATGATCTGAAAAAACTCAAAGAGATGGTAGCTTACGGTTATTTTGGAGGGTGCAGATGGGATTTTCTCCTCTCATATTTTGGCGATGACAGTGGGACAGACCAATGCGGCTCCTGCGACAACTGCATTCAAAGAAAGCTGAAAAGGACAGATACAAACAAAGAAGAGGAGAAAACAACAATCCTTAAAATATTGAGCTGCGCGGCGCGTATGCAGGGCCGGTTTGGCCGGACACGTGTTGCCCAGGTCCTTACCGGCGCTGGAAGGAAATGGATAACCTCACAGGGAATGAATCGCCTTTCTACATATGGCTTGCTGTCTAATTTCACCCAGGAAGAGGTTCTTGATTTTATTGACCAGTTAGATCGGCAGGGATGTTTTGTCCGCCAGGGAGACCATCTTTACCCGACTATAGCCCTCAGTAAAAAAGGAATTGAGGTGATGAAAAAAGAGGAGGAGGCATTTGTGAATCTGCCGGAAATCGAGAAACCGGTCAGAACTTTTGCAGAGGTACCCGCAGATTTTTCTTTAGAGCTCTATGAACTGCTGCGTCAAAAAAGAGAAGAATTCGGGACGGCAAAAGGAATCCCCCTATTTCTAATAGCCTCAAACCGGACTTTGAAAGAGATGGCAGCATCCGCGCCAAAAAGCATGGCTGAACTTCTTCAGGTACACGGAATCGGGCCGGCTAAAATAGAAAAATATGGACAAGATTTTTTGGATGTAATTTTAGAATATTGTGATAAAGTAAATTAAATTAAAAAGTAACAGTTCGCAGTTCACAGTTATCGGTTCACGGTTGAAATCAATATCCAAAATGCTTCAATTGTTGCATAGTTTATTGAAAAAACTGTGAACCGTGAACTGTGAACCGTGAACGGTTACCGTTTATTAAAGGAGGATGTTATGGCTTTTGATCCTGGTAAAGATAAAATTTTAAAGAAATGGAAATGCGGAGCCACAGGGCTTGTTGTTTCTATCAACCAGTATGCTGATGGCCAGCCGAAACTTCAGATAGGCCCAAGAATACTGAAAAAACAGGATGGTTCGGAAAGAGCGCCTGTAAAGGCAGGACGGCTTACGATAGAGGACCTGAGCTGGTTTTACGAGCTTATTGATGAAGTAAGGGATGAACTCACGCGGCTGGCAAAGCCCGAATGATGGGAGATCTGTTTTTATACTGAAAATTAAGGTTTGAAGCTATGAGATTGCTATCATCATCTGTATCCATTACAAGATACAAGGTAAAAGGAGAAATTCAAGGTCCTCTTATCAAGACAATCATGGAGGGTCTTAACAAAAACTCCATTATAGAAATTGATAATGAACCCATGGAAAAAACAGCAGGATGGACTTGTTTTGACAACCCATATTTGCCTGATTTTGGGACTTCATCCTGTGTTATAGGCGCTCATTTTGTTTTTTCACTGAGGATTGATAAAAAAAACATTCCTTCAAAAATCATTAAAAAATATTATACCCTTGAGGTGGCCAAAAAACTGGCTGAAAGCGGGAGGAAACACCTGTCGCGAAATGAAAAAAAAGACATAAAGGAACATGTAACCAATGTTCTTATCCTTCGCATTCCAGCGACCCCGAATATTTACGATATTATCTGGAATTATGAGGAATCCTCTTTATGGTTTTTTTCCAATCAAAAAGCTGCCAATGAAGATCTTGAAACACTTTTTTCAAAATCTTTCAGATTATCACTGATCCGTCTCTTTCCATATACAATGGCCGACCTTGATGCCGGCCTTACAGATAGAGAGCGCGACCTTTTATCAACTATTTCTCCGACAAAATTCATGGATTAAATTATGTTAGATGTTTCAGTTGCATACAACAGGTACAAATTTCTCGGAAATGAGTTTTTAACATGGCTCTGGTTTATCATGGATGCGGACCAAACCAGCATAGTTAAGACAAACAAAGATATGGTTTCACTTGAAATGGACAACCGCATTGTTCTTGAAAACAGCCTTGATAACAGGGTCGAAAACATCAGAATAAAGGGGGATGATGCCGGCCTTGAGGAAGCAAAGCTTTCTCTTCAAAAGGGCGGAGTTGTCACTGAACTGAATTTTTCTTTAAAAACCGGTGAGCATGAATGGAAATTTAACATTAAAGGTGAAGGCCTTAATATTTCATCATTAAAATCGCCTGAAACCGCAAAGATTGAAAAAAAGGAAGATGTTGAAGGGGCTGTTCTTGAAAAGATATACCTTTATGAAAAAGTTGTTTCACTAATTGAAAATCTTTATAAACAGTTTATTCACATAAGGATTTCAAACAAATGGAACAGTGAAACCATTCCTCGAATCAAAAAATGGATTAAATCCTGATTCTCTGGCCAGGATTTTTTACTTATGAATGAACATGATGCAATTCTAAATCCCGCAAAAGGGAAAAGCGCTCTGAACTTAGGCTCAAATGCCGTTATGGTAAGCAGCGAGAGCGATCTGCAAATTCTTTGCGGTATGATGAATCTGAAAAAGGATAGATTCAAAAAACTGCTGATGAGCAGGTTATATATCGACGGTGGAGATAAGGATATTACGGTGACAGGGCCATTTATCGGAGCTCCATATACTGTCATGCTTCTTGAGACACTAATTGCATGGGGTGCAAGGAAAATTCTGTTTTCAGGATGGTGCGGAGCGATTTCCTGTGATGTAAAGATTGGAGATATTATAATTCCGGATGGCGCAATTGTTGATGAGGGCACATCAAAGCATTACGGAAAGGTTGATGGCAGTCTGGTACGACCATCCGGCAACATATCTGAAAGTATAAAGGAAGCCGTAAGTAAGAAAGGGCTTTCTTTTCATGAAGGGGTTGTATGGTCTACGGACGCTGTTTACAGGGAGACCCCTGAAAAGGTGGAGCATTTTCAAAAAAAGGATGCATTAGCTGTTGAAATGGAACTTTCAGCTCTTTTTACTGTGGGAAGATTTCGGGAAGTTGATGTTGGAGCGGTTCTTGTTGTTTCTGATGAAATATCGACATATAACCAGGTGGCCGGTTTTAGCAAACAATGCTTCAAGAAAAGCCGCATAGATGTTTGCGAAGCAATAAGCAGTATGTGCCTTAAGAAAGTAATATAAGTCGTAGCCCCGCAGTGGCGGGGCTTGAAACTTGAAATTGGAAAGTAGAGATTTGGGAGAGATTAAAATAGAAATTGGAAATTTGGAAGAACAGTACAAAAGCATGAAGGCCAAATTTCCAATTTCTATTTTTTAATTTCAACGTTCCGTGAACGCTTACTATAAGTTTTACAGCTTGGCCAATAAAACAAACAATGAAAGAGATTGATGCAGACATAGTTAATAAGGTTAATGCGTTAAGAAAAGCGCTTCACAGGCATAATTACCTGTATTATGTTTTGGACAATCCTGAAGTATCTGATGCAGAATATGACAGGATGATGCGGGAATTGATAGCGCTTGAAGAGGCATGGCCGGAACTTTATGACCCGGATTCTCCTACCTCACGGGTTGGCGCTCCGCCATTGAGCGAGTTTGAAACCATTGCGCATTCCATTCCCATGTTAAGCCTGGGAAATGCGTTTGCTGATTCAGAGATAATTGATTTTGATCGTCGCACAAAGAAAATTTTAAAGACCGAGGATGACATACTTTATACAGTAGAACCGAAGCTGGACGGTCTTGCCGTGGAGCTTGTATATGAAAAGGGTAAACTAATTGTTGCATCTACCCGTGGCGACGGTATCAACGGTGAGGTGATAACGTCAAATGTCAGAACCATACGATCGGTGCCTCTTTTACTTCACACCCCCACCCTGCCCTCCCCCTTCGAGGGGGAGGGCATGGGAGGGGGTGAAAAGCGGAATATACCGCTGCGCCTTGAGGTAAGAGGAGAAGTATTTATCGGACATGAAGCATTCAGAAGCCTGAATGAAGAACAGCTCAACCAAAAGCTGGCGCCATTTGCGAATCCGAGAAATGCTGCTGCCGGATCTTTAAGGCAGTTAGATTCAAGTATAACTGCAATGCGTCCCCTGGAAATTTATTTCTATGGTGTAGGTGAGTTTACAGATCTGAAATTGAAATCACACTGGGAAACGCTTCAGACATTGCGGGAACTGGGATTGAGGATTAATCCCCTTATCAGGCCGAAGATTACAATAGAAGAGGCAGTTGACTATTACAAAACGCTTGAGGATAAGAGACATCTTTTGCCCTATGATATTGACGGCATGGTGATAAAGGTTGACAACCTTTCTTTACAAATGAAGCTTGGCAGCACATCCCGAAGTCCCAGGTGGGCAATAGCGTATAAGTTTAAAGCAATGCAGGAGACTACCCGTATACTGGATATTGATGTGCAGGTTGGCAGGACAGGTGTGCTGACACCGGTTGCGCATCTCCAGCCGGTTAGTGTCGGTGGAGCCATTGTCAGGCGTGCGACACTTCATAATGAGGATGAGATTGAGCGAAAGGATATCAGGATAGGGGATACAGTTCTTGTCCAGCGGGCCGGGGATGTGATCCCGGAAGTTGTCAAGGTGATTGAATCAAAGCGCACCGGTGTAGAGAAAATTTTTCATATGCCGCGAAACTGCCCTGTTTGCGGTTCAATAGTCATTCGTGCTAAAGGTGAAACCGCTACGAGGTGTATAAATGCAACATGTCTTGCGCAGCTTAAAGAGCGCATCAAGCATTTTTCGTCAAAAGGGGCTTTTGATATAGACGGGTTGGGAGACAAACTTGTTGAGCAGTTGGTGGACAATGGCCTTCTTGCCTCGTATGCCGATATTTTTTATCTCGACGCAGTCAAGGTTGAAAACATGGAACGCATGGGTCCCAGGTCTGCGGAAAAGCTTGCTTGCGCAATTGAAAAAAGCAAAAAGATTAAATTCAATTGCTTTCTTTATGCGCTTGGAATCCGGCACGTTGGCGAACATGTGGCTAAAATACTTGCAAGAGAATTTAAAACCCTGGATAATCTTTTACTTGCAACGGCAGAGCAGATAGAGGTGGTTGAAGGAGCAGGTTCTGTGATCGCTGAAAGTGTTGTCAATTTTTTCAAACAGAATACAAATCGCAGAGTAATAAGGCGTATTATTGACAGCAATGTATGTATCTTCCAGACCGTCGAAAAAGAGAGAACCCTTGAAGATAAAGTGTTTGTTTTGACAGGTACGCTTGAAGATTTGACAAGGAATCAGGCAAAGGAAATGATTGAGGCCGCAGGTGGAAGAGTAAGCGGTTCTGTGAGCAGAAAGACAGATTACGTGGTGGCCGGAAGTTCTCCAGGATCCAAGTTAAGCCTGGCAAAGGATCTTGATGTTGAAATTATTGATCAGGCAACCCTTCAGAAGATGTTAAGCCTGTAAATTGCAACCATACTTCCATCAGTATTTATCAGACCGATAAAATAACGCCCTCAATAATGTATCTGGTATCCTCATATATTTCCGGATCGTTGCTGGCCCGTGGTCCGGCAATATTAAGAACTTCGATTTCATTTTCAATAATCCATGAATTTATTTTTGAGACAGCAATAAAAGCAGAGGTTTCATTCATATCTACATGAAAGCATGCCCGATCATATTTTTCAGCGAGTTCCTGCGTTAATTTTGAACCACCAGTTAGCCTCCCATGTGAGATTATTACAGTTCCATCAGAATCGATAACATTCTGTTCAGTGCGTTTTTCATAACTGTCGGTAGGCATCTCTTTCAGTTTGTATTTGTCTAAAAGTATGCCATCTTCCGTTTTTCGTCCTTTAGAAATCCAGCCGCCATGGGGAAAATTATATTTTATGGCAGCATCAAGGGCTGCTTGATCAGCGCCGGTTTGACCGCCTGAGATTATTTTTTTTATCATACGCCAGCCGTCCCTCGTTCTGCTCGTTTGGTCCTGGATGTTTTCCGAGTCCCTAAAATAATCTTTAGCCGATCCAAAACAGGTGGATGAGAATAGTTTAGAAAGACATATAAAGGATGCGGAGTAAGATTAGAGAGATTATTGACCGAGAGCTTTTTCAGGGCATTGGCCATTGACTGAGGGTTTCCGGTGGTTTTTACCGCAAATCTATCAGCTTCGTACTCATTTTTGCGTGAATATATATGCATGAAAATCCCAATAAAAAAATCTATTGGTGAGTATAACATCCCGAAAAAAATCAGCCCTGCATATATAGATTTCTCTTCCATGTAAAAAGCATCAAAAAGTCCCTGATATGAAATGAACAGAGAGAACAGAAAAAGCATCAGTCCAATCTGCACAATAGCAATGATAATCCTTTTAAGTATATGCTTTTTCTTGTAATGTCCCATTTCATGCGCTAAAACCGCTACAAGTTCAGGCGCCGTGTGTTGATCTATCATGGTGTCAAACAGGACAATGCGCTTGTGCTTGCCAAAACCGGTAAAAAAAGCATTGGATTTGCTGGAACGCCTGGACCCATTCATGACAAAAACATTTTCCAGTGGAAAATTTATGGAACGTGCATAAGACATGATGGCCTGTTTGAGTTCCCCGTCTTCAAGTGGATTGAATTTATTGAAAAGAGGCATAATCCAGGTGGGCGCTATAAACTGAACCACAAGTATAAATATGGTGACGGCTATCCAGCAATACCACCAGGCACCAGCCCCGGCGTATTCAAAAAAAATCAGTATTCCCGCTAAAAGAGGTGTTCCAAGCAATACTGAAAGGACCAATACTTTGATTATATCTGTTATAAAAGTGGGCCATGTAGTTTTGTTGAAGCCAAAACGCTCTTCAATTACAAAGGTTGAGTAGATACTGAAAGGAAGAGATAAAAGAGCTTTGAACAATAGCAAAGCTCCTATATACATCAAGCCGGTCGTGATAGATCCCAGGTTCCAGGATCGCACCCATTGATCCAGAAGGGGAAATCCCTTCCCGAACCAGAATATAAGGATTACAGATATGTTGAATGTGGATGTGATCCATCCGAATTTTGTATTTACTCGCAGATATTCCTGGGATTTTCGATAAAGGTCTTTATCATAAAATCCATGGAAGGCTTCAGGAAGCTCATCCTGCAACATTTTGAGATTCAAAAAATCGGCCAGGCCGTGCAGTATAAAATCAACAACAATAGCGGCCAGAATGATGCCAGCAATAAAGTTCATAGGAGAATTTCTTATAAAAGGACAAATAAAAAAAGAATAAGAAAAAAGGCAGAAATGGTCAATATAAAGTTTAGAGGGACAACGGGACGTCCTTAAATAGAGAGGGACAACGGGACGTCCTTAAATAGTAAAATAACTTGACATCGAGTGTTCTTGGTGGTATGCATGTGACCATGCCCAGAACAGCGAGATTAGACACTCCCGGCCTCTTGCATCATATCATGATCAGAGGAATAGAGCGCCGTAAGATATTCAATGATGATAAAGATCGCGAAAATATCATCGAACGGCTATCTATTCTCCTGCCTGAAACCAAGACCAAATGCTATGCATGGTCATTTTTATCGAATCACGCCCATTTTTTGTTTCAAAGCGGCCCCCATGGTATTGCCGGGCTGATGAGAAGATTGCTTACAGGCTATGCGGTATCTTATAACAAAAGGCACAGGCGCCATGGTCAACTTTTCCAAAACAGATACAAATCCGTCATATGCCAGGAAGATCGCTATTTTCAGGAATTGGTCCGGTATATTCATTTGAATTCCTTGAGGGCGAAGATAGTAACAGATCTAAAGGAACTGGATCGCTATTCTTATTGCGGGCATAGTGCATTGATGGGAAAGAAAAAAAGA
>CBDAFK010000031.1:0-8371 GCA_965195235.1 uncultured Desulfobacterales bacterium
TATGAAAAAAAAGATTGAACAAGTGATTAAACTATTTGGAAATGAAAGGGGAAACCTGATTCCGATCCTTCAAGCTGTTCAGGAAAAAACCGGATTCATATCCGAGGATGCGCTATCCACAATCGCCCTGAATTTGAAGATGTCTGAGCATGAAATATATGGAGTAGCTACATTCTATGCTCAATTCAGATTTACCAGACCGGCTGACCACGAGATAAAAGTTTGCCTCGGTACTGCCTGCCATGTAAAAGGAAATGCTTTAAATTTACAAAATATAACAAATATGATTGGCATAAAGGAAGGCGAAATCACTCCTGATCATCGATTGGGTCTGGAAACTGTTAATTGTCTGGGCGCTTGTGCGTTGGCGCCATTAGCAGTAATTGATGGACAATATTACGGCAATTTATCTTCCAGGAAACTGGAAAAAATTTTAGCAAAATATATTAAACCTAAAGTTAAAGGAAAAACAAAAATAAAGGATGAAGAATCCAAAAAGAAAAAAGATTAATTCAGTCTCAGATTTAGAAGAATTAAGAAGTAGCATTGTTCAGTCCATTGATACCAAAAAAACGGTCGTCAGGGTATGTTCTACTACCGGCTGCCGTGCTGGTGGAGCTTTGAAAATCATTGATACTCTTGGCAAAGAAGTATCAAAGCAGGGATTGGACGATAAAGTTGAGATTAAAAAGGTGGGTTGTCGTGGTTTCTGTGAAAAAGGTCCTTTGCTTGTTTTAGGGCCAAAGAATATATTTTATCAAAAATTAAAACCTGCTGATATTCCTGAAATAGTTTCCGAGACGCTTGATAGGGGTATTATTATAGACCGTTTATTATACGAAGATCCGGACACCAAAGAAAAAATTAAGTATGAATCGGATATTCCATTTTTTAAGAAACAGATGCGGAATGTATTTGGCCATACCGGAAAAATTGATCCAACAAGCATTGACGATTATATATCCTGGGAAGGGTATTCAGCGCTTTGCAAGGCGCTAACCTCCATGTCCCCGGAAGATATTGTTAATACAATTTCTGATTCCGGTCTCAGAGGCAGGGGTGGCGGAGGTTTCCCCACAGGCACGAAATGGAAATTTTGCCGGAATGCTGTCAGTAACATAAAATATATAATAGCAAATGGAGATGAAGGTGATCCCGGAGCATTTATGGATCGCAGCCTTATGGAGGGTGATCCGCACAGCATACTGGAAGGAATGATTATCGGAGCCTATGCAATTGGCGCTACTGAAGGCTATATTTATGTTCGTGCTGAATATCCTCTCGCTGTGGAACACCTTGGCATAGCGATAAAAAAGGCGGAGGAATACGGTTTTTTAGGCGAGAACATACTTGGCAGCGGTTTTGATTTTAAGATAAAAATCAAAATGGGAGCAGGGGCCTTTGTTTGTGGAGAGGAAACAGCGCTGATACAATCAATAATGGGTAAAAGAGGAACGCCTGTCCCCAGACCTCCCTTCCCCGCGGTTGCAGGCCTGCGGGGGAAACCAACCGTTATAAATAATGTGAAAAGCTGGACAAATGTTGGCTTGATTATCAAAAATGGCGCTGATTGGTTTAGCAGCATCGGGACAGAAAAAAGCAAGGGAACCACAATATTTTCTGTGGTCGGGATGGTAAAAAATACCGGGTTGGTAGAAGTTCCTATGGGCACTACCTTGCGCGATATAATCTTTGAGTGCGCTGGAGGAATTCAAGATAATAAAGCCCTTAAAGCGGTTCAAATCGGAGGTCCTGCAGGAGGGTGCATACCAAAAGAATTGATTGATACGCCGGTTGACTTTGACCGTCTAACTGAACTTGGAGCCATGATGGGGTCCGGCGGCATGGTTGTTATGGATGAAAATACCTGTATGGTAGATGTGGCCCGCTATTTTCTTTCGTTTACCCAGTCTGAATCTTGTGGAAAATGTGCTCCCTGTCGTATTGGAACAAAAGTTATGCTGGATATTTTGGATAGAATCAGGTCCGGGCATGGGGAGGACGAAGATCTGGAAAGACTGGAAGATCTTGCTGCAACGGTTCGCAGCGCTTCACTATGTGGGCTTGGTCAACTTTCTCCTAATCCCGTTCTTACCACACTCCGTTATTTTCGCGGCGAATATGAGGCCCATATAAGAGATAAAAGTTGTCCTGCCCTGGTATGCAAGGACTTGATTAAGTACGTTATATCAGAAGAAAAATGTGTGGGCTGCGGAATCTGTCTTAAAAACTGCCCTGTAGGTGCTATTACCGGAAAAAAGAAAAAGGCGCATGTTATAGATGAATCTTTATGCATTAAGTGCGGACTCTGTTATCAGAAATGTCCTTCTAAATTTGGAGCAATTAAAAAGATAACCGGTTTTTTGTAAGTATAGACGTGGTCGAGCAGGGGCGGCTTCACGCGGCGCAAGCGCCCCTGCCGCGGCGGGCGCGCTGCGCGTTGAAGAGATAGAGCGAAGCAATTCCATCAATCATAAATCAACAATCCAAAAAGGACGCTAACAATGTTGACGATCGACGGAAAAGAGGTTGATTTCAAAGAAGGAGAGACTGTTCTTGATGTTGCGAAAAGTAACGGAATTTATATCCCTACTTTATGCACTCATTCCGGGCTGATGCCTTTTGGAGCCTGCAGGCTGTGCCTAATTAAAATAGAAAATATGCGCGGATTTCCTCCTGCCTGCACAACTCCTGCTGCAAAAGGAATGAAGATCACCACAAATGATCCCGAACTTAATAATTTACGAAAAAATGTATTAGAACTCATCCTTTCAGAGCATCCACATTCCTGTATTATATGCGATCAAAAAGAACTTTGCGAAAAGTATAATTTATCCCCGACAAAGGCGGGACGTGTAACCGGCTGCACATTTTGCCCCAACAGGGACCACTGTGAGCTTAAAAAAGTAGCTGAATATCTTGGTATCAAAGAAATTCGATTTCCTTTTACATACAAGAACCTTCCTCTTGAAAGAGAAGATCCCTTTTTTGACCGTGATTATAATCTTTGTATTTTATGCGGACGATGCGTAAGGGTTTGCCAGGAGATAAGAGGGATTGGGGCTATTTCCTTTATAAATCGGGGGCATAATACCAAAATCGGCACAGCTTTCGGCAAATCGCATCTTGACGGCGGGTGCCAGTTCTGCGGAGCCTGTGTTGATGCCTGCCCGACCGGCGCGCTTTCAGCGAGGGGAAGCAAATGGCACGGCGTTCCCGACAAAGTGACAACCACAACATGTGCTCTGTGCTCTGTTGGGTGCAGTTTAAATCTGGAAACAAAATGGGGCAAGATCATGGCTGTCCGTCCCGATGCAGAGGGCCCAGCCAATCAGGGACAGGCTTGCGTTAGAGGTCGCTTTTCCATCCCTACTCTTGTTAACGGGGCAAACCGGTTAAAATATCCCCTTGTCAGACGAAACAACAGGCTTGTTCCTGCCACCTGGGATGAAGCGGCTGAACTAACGGCTGTAAAACTCGGCAAATATCTTCCCGGGGAAACAGCATTTTTAGCTTCCCCTTCTCTCACAAATGAAGCAGCCTATCTTCTGCAAAAATTTGCCCGTGTCTGTATAGGTACAAACAATATTGATACAGCCTCATTTTTTTCAGGGCCGGTCATTGAATCCCAGATTAAATGCTCAGGTATGGGCGCCGGCGCCGGAACAATTGAGGATATTGCAAAATCCGGATGGATAATTATCATAGGCGACGATCTCCTCGCTTCACATCCGGTCCTGACGGTTAAGGTCAACCAGGCAAGAAAACAGGGAGCGGCTGTTTCCTTAATAGGTTCTGAACGTGACATAAATTCCAGGCTGGTTGACATCTGTGTTTCTGTTAAGCCGTCAGGTTATTTCCCGCTGATTTCCGGCATATTAAAGCTAATTGTGGAAAAGGGAGGCTTTGATAAAAATTTTGTAACCGGCCAATGCAATGATTTCGACAAATTGAAAAGCTCTCTCAAGAAAATTGATATTAAAACAATTGCCGGAACTTGTGGCATTGCGCAGGATCTGATTGAAAAACTAACATCCACAATTCTTTCATCAGGCAGAGGCTCTATCCTTTACGGGCCAAAAATTTTAGAATGTGATAACCCTAAGCAGATTATAGGTCTGCTCTTTAATATACTTCTTCTTGCCGGCAGTCCTTCGGGTCTTGTTCCCCTTAGAGATGAAGCGAACAGCCAGGGAGTCGGTGATATGGGAGCTTTGCCGAATTTTCTCCCCGGCTATCAACATATTGCCGATAAAGACAGTTTGGCTGTATTTGAAAATAGTTGGTCTGCAAAGCTGCCGGAGAAACCAGGACTTAGCTATCCCGATATCCTCAATGCTGCTAAGGAAGGCTCTATCAAGGCCCTTTATGTTACAGGCGGAGGAATCCCACGGGAAATATCTCTTAAACGGCTTGATTTTCTGGCGCTTCATGGCATATACCCTTCGCCGCTTTTTGAAACAGCCGACATTGTATTTCCTGCTGCGGCGTTTACAGAAGAAGACGGTACTATTACTTCCCTGGAGCGAAGAGTCCAGCCCCTGTGTGCCGGAGCAAACCCGGCAGGAATGTCTATGCCGGACTGGAAAATAATATGTAAGATAGCTGAAAAGATGAATGTCAAAGGATTTGAGTTTTCAAACGCTTCAGAAGTATTTGATGAAATATGCAGGGTTAATCCTCTTATTTCCGGTCATGGCATCTGGGATTTAAAATTAAAAGACAAATTTACACTGACCACTGTTGAAAAAACAGCCCGGCCAAAAAAAAGTATATTGTACGAAAAACCGCTCTGGCATCACAGGGGCATTGATTTAACCGAAAAGGTCTCTGACCTTAAGATTTTGCGTGAAAAGATATCTGGAGGATAGAATGTACAGGGTTGTCCGTAGAGATGAGATAGTACCTAATGTACACATTGTAGAAATTGAGGCGCCGGCTATTGCGGAAAAAGCAAGGCCGGGTCAATTTGTGCTTATCATGCCTGAGGAAACAGGGGAAAGGACCCCTTTTACAATATCTGACTGGAATCTTGAAAAAGGCACAATTACGATATTCTTTCTTGAAGTAGGCATAACAACGGCAAAGATGGCCCGCCTCAAAAGCGATGACTTCATTTATAGCGTGGCAGGCCCGCTTGGCAAGCCGACAAAAATAAAAAAATACGGCACAGTTGTATGCGGCGGCGGCTGCTATGGTATCGGGGCTGTCTATCCTATTGCACGGGCTATGAAAAAAGCGGGAAACACGGTTACAACAATCATAGAGGCTCGAAGCGCTTATCTCCTCTATCTCGAAGAACAACTGAAAGAGGTTTCTGATAAAGTGCTTGTCAGCACAGCCGATGGTTCCAGAGGATCAAAGGGCATGGTTCAGGATGTTCTCACAGAGCTGGTGCAAAATGGTGAAAAAATCAACAGAAGTTATTTTGTGGGCTGCACATTCATGATGATGAACTGTTCCAACACAACCAGACCATATAACATCAAAACCCTTGTGGCCCTGAATCCGATTATGGTGGACGGCACAGGCATGTGCGGATGCTGCCGCGTAACAGTTGGAGGGGAAACCAAATTTGCCTGTGTTGACGGCCCTGAATTTGACGGGCATCAGGTGGACTGGAAAGAACTTTTTGAAAGAAAGTCAATATATCTGGAAAATGAAGCAACAGCTTATCAGAGTTACAGGTGTCAAGAGTCGGGGGTCGGGAATTAATTTTGAACGTTGAGTTAGGTGGTCTTCGTGGTGAAAAGAAATAAGGATTAGAAATTAATGGAAAAAAAGAAAAAAAGCTATCCCCGCCAGCCCATGCCGGAGCAATTGCCTGAACTAAGGGCAAGAAATTTTGAAGAAGTACCCTGTGGTTACTCTCCTGATACAGCAATAAAAGAGGCAAAACGCTGCCTTAACTGCAAAAAACCTGGCTGTATGACAGGCTGTCCTGTTCAGGTAAAAATACCGGAATTTATATCACTTATCGCAAAGGGCGATTTTGCCGGAGCCGCCAGAAAAGTCAAAGAAAGAAATGCTCTGCCAGCGCTTACCGGCCGTGTGTGCCCTCAGGAGATCCAGTGCGAAGCCAAATGTATTCTCGGTAAAAAAGGAGAGCCCGTAGCTATCGGCAATCTTGAACGTTTCTGCGCTGACTTTGAACGTGAAAACAATATGGTCAGCCTGCCGGAAAAACCTGCTGCAACAGGTAAAAAAGTTGCCGTGATCGGCAGCGGGCCATCCGGTCTGACCGTGGCAGGCGATTTGATCAGGCTTGGGCATGAAGTTACAATATTTGAAGCCCTTCACAAGCCAGGCGGCGTTCTTTTTTACGGAATTCCTGAGTTTCGCCTTCCAAAGGCTATAGTTGAGGCGGAAATCGATTTCCTGAAAGACCAGGGAGTTAAAATTAAACTTGATTCTGTTATCGGCAATATCCGCTCAATAGACGAATTCTTTGCAAAAGACGGATTTAACGCTGTTTTTATTGGTGTTGGAGCAGGTCTGCCGACATTTATCAAAATCCCGGGCATGAATCTTTCCGGTGTATATTCGGCAAACGAGTATCTTACACGATCCAATCTTATGAGAGCCTATCTTTTTCCGGAATATGACACGCCGATTGTCAGGGGGAAAAATGTGGCTGTTTTTGGCGCAGGAAATGTTGCCATGGATTCTGCCCGGACAGCAATGCGCCTTGGAGCGGAAACAGTACGAATTGTTTATCGCAGATCAAGAAAAGAGATGCCTGCGAGGGCAGCGGAAATTCACCATGCAGAGGAAGAGGGTATTAAATTTCTTCTGCTTACAAATCCTGTGCGTTTTTTAGGCAATGAGCAGGGGCGTCTAACCGGCATGGAATGTTTAAAAATGGAACTGGGAGAGCCTGATGAATCAGGACGGCGCAGACCTGTGCCCATCAAAAATTCCGAGGTTACAATGGATTGCGATCTAGCGGTTATTGCTGTAGGCTCCGGGGCCAATCCCTTGCTGACAAAGTCCACAAAGGGGCTGAAGTTAACCAAATGGGGATATATTGTGGCTGATCCTGAAACCGGCAAAACCAGCAAAAAGGCTGTATGGGCCGGAGGTGATATAGTAACCGGACAAGCAACGGTTATTCTTGCAATGGGAGCCGGAAGAAAAGCCGCTGACTCTATTCATCAATATCTTACCTGGGGCTGGTAATGTAATACCTTTATCTTAAAGTGTTCGCAAAAACGGGGAAATACCCATGTATATGCCGAACAGGATCATAAAAATCCCGCAGCATACAAGAATTCCGCAATAAACCTTTTTGTTAAAATACCGAAGGCCGAAAAAGGACAAAATTGAAACAAACAGGTACCATGCAAGATCTCCTGCTTCATGCCCCACAAAAAATGCCAGAAGTCTTGGCCATTCCTTAAAGGAGACATCAAACTGAATCATAAAGGCAAATCCTATGGTAGCCCACCAGACCCACCAGTAGGGATTTGACATGGAAACTAATATCCCGCCGACTATGGGATTATCAAGGGCTTTGTTTGTTCTTGGAGAAGAATGAGTTTGCTTTTGCGATTCATGATCCGATTTGTTAAATGAGTTTAAAAAATATGTCGGGATATTGTCTTTATGTACATTTCGGATTATGGATAAGCCGAAATAGATAAGCAAAGCTCCGCCTGCAACCCCTATGGTTCTCACAACGATAATATTTTGCAGGACAAAGGAGAAGCCAAGAAGCAGAAATATTATAATTACCATCTCAAGTATGGCATGACCCGTTATAATCCACAAACCCATCAGGTAACCGCGTTTGCCGGATTGTACCGATTTAATAATCGTATATGTAAGCAACGGGCCCGGGGCCATGGCACCTGTCAATGCCACAAGAAAAGAAAAGGAAAAGATTATCCAGAATGAAGAAATAATATTTATCAGCTCATTTGCCATATAATCCTGTTTTGTAATATTTTAGCTCAAAGCGGCAGAGCCGGTTCCACTGTAGTTGTTTCTACCCAAGAGGGACTGGAAAAAATGAACATCGAACATCGAACGTCCAACATCGAACGTTGAATGGGAAACGATGAAAAAACAGAGTTTAAAAAACCTGAACTGCGAAATGATATTTTACAGGAAACAGAGGAATTAATTAAGATTTTCGTTACGAGTATCAAAACGGCCTACACCCCTGAGGGCTAAAAAGAACCAAAAATAGTCTTTGAATATTCGTATTGGTTTTTTTATTCGATTTTAGAATAATTTGAGGAGCGGAGCGACATCATTATTCGACGTTGGACGTTCGATGTTCGATGTTGGACGTTCATCTTTCAACATAGGGGTTAGGGATTGAGGAATTGAGGAATTAAAATCAGTAGCCCGCCGCAGGCGGATCAAT
>CBDAFK010000032.1:0-26770 GCA_965195235.1 uncultured Desulfobacterales bacterium
AATAAAACTTTCTATGAATCGGATAAATGTCTGGTTTAGCTTAGCTTGTTATAAAAGGATTGCTCTGAGTTCTTTCTTTACGCTCACTTATGCGTGAGTTTCAGCCGTTCTTAAATTTAATTGTCCGCTGCTTCAGGTTAATCGTATAATGAGTTTTCAAATTTCTGTTCATTGATTTTAAATCGCCAGGCGCAATACCATTCGTCAGGATGTGCATCCGGGGGGCAGGCTATGCACTCTGCGCTGATTGCCGGATCAATGGCTCTTGCAAAATATGTATATTCTACCATTCCTCCGGATTTGCATGGATAATCATCAAGTCCTTTCAGTTTCCGTGCTGACTGAACCCGGCACTCATTCATCTGAAAGACAAAACTATCCGGCTTTTCATCAATAATAGATTGAGTATTAACGCGGGAATAGAGACGAAAATTAAGAGCCTTTTTTAAACCTTCAAGCCCGGAATTATCAGGAAGACTAAGAAATTTTTTAATTGACCATGCTTCGAAAGGAGAAAAATGCGCCCAGCAGGAATCATTGCACCGCTTGGCATCATTCATGCCGCTGGTAAATTCTACTGCCTGGAACCATACGCCATCATTTGCAAGCCAGTTTAACGCAACACTGTCCATAAGTTCCTGAACCGATTCTGCCGGCATTTCCAGCAAAGGCTCAGGCAAATCATCCTTCATCTCAAATCCAAGAACTCTGGAAAGCCTTTTCATCTGGTAAGCATAACTTTTTTTCGACGCGTTGCCCAGTATTTCAAGAGCCTTCTTCATGCCCATCTGATGTTTTATCTCGGCAAACCAGAGGCCATAATGAACTATTATCCGGTGAAACATGTCAAGAACAAGACGTGCCTTATCTTCATGGTTAAGATCTTCAGGCGTTTTGGCTGTTTCGAGCATTAGCGAGTCTCCTTTTCCGGGTTTTCTTCAAACTGGACAATCAGCGTTTCCATAACTTTTGCTCACTCGAAACTTCAGTCACTTTTGTCTTTTCTGACAACACAGCTTTTAGGTTCCAGTCACCGGGAATCTTTTGACCGGGCTCTTCGCCTGATTTTATCTTTCTTTCCTTTAGTCCGGGTCTGGCAAATTCCATATGCCCTTCCTTTAAAGTCCGGCCGTTGATTATAGCCTCGGAGCGAAGTCTCCGTCCAATTGTCTTTTCCATCTGCCTGCCAAGCCACAGAATTCGGTCAACATCATATCCATGTTCAATGCCCATCTCGTCGATCTGAACCAGCGTATCCTCCAGTGTAATCAGGCCTACATATCTGGGATCTTCATAATAATATTCTCCGGTGCCCTTTGCAGGACAGTCATCCAGAAAATTGGCAGGCTGTCCTCCCAGCCCTCCAAGGGTAGCCTCAAAGTGTATAATCCCTGCCTGCAATGCAGCCAGAACAGATGCCGATGCTATGCGCTTTGTTTCATGGAAATGAGCGATATGGAGGGCAGTCTCGGGAATTTCATCTAAAATCATGGAAAAATAGCGGTAAACATCAGGTGCTGAAGCGCTGCCGTCGTGGTCCGCATGTTCAATGTCATGGGCTCCGATTTCCAGCCATCGTTTTGAGAATTCCACTGCATCCTTCATATCCGTTGCTCCGCCAATGGGACTCCCCCAGATAGTGCTGACAGCTCCGCACATCTTCATGCCTGCATCATTGCACTTTTTTATGCATTTCTCCGCCTCTTTCCAGTAATCCGGCAGAGTTGTCCCTGAGTTTGCAAAATGATGCTCCTCTTCTGTAGAAACCATCATCAAGAGACGATCAGGGCCGACCCCCTTTTCTCTTAGCTGGATAGCGTGATCAACTGCCGGCTCGCGAATCGTAATAGCTGTAAAGCAAATGTCGTCATAATTAACCCCTTTTCTTTCACAGCGTTTTTTAAACCGGTCCCCTCTAAGATGAATAAACAGATCTTCTGCGTCCCTGAACTGAGGCATTAAAAATGCGCTTCCAAGATTGGTTACTTCAATGTGTTTGCAGCCCGCGAATATCAGCTCTTCAAGATAAAATATCTTTGCCGCAGTGGAGATGAATTTTTCTTCATGCTGAAAACCGTCCCTAATCGTTGTATCGCCGATAGTTACCTTTCTCGGCATTTTGGGAAAAATCTTCCAAAAATCATATTCTGTCATATCAATCAAGGTCTCCTTTGCGCTCTGCGGCTCTGCAGTAAACTAATACGATAGAAAAGATATAAAAGAAAAAATTACTTAGGGTTCGGCAAAAAATAAGTTCGCAATTTCAGGTGTTGAGGCGCTCGGCGACAAGGCGCGAAAAAGCATGAATATCAAGCATATTCAGAATTTTCAGTAGCGTTGTCAGGCGTGATGCATCGGCGCCTGAAATGTGAAATTATTTTTTTGCCGAGCCCTTAAGATGTATAAGCGCTCCTGGCTCATTCTGAGTTGCAACGCTAATCCGGCTATTGCGATTTATCAGCGCCGGCCTTACACCATTTAAGGCTTTTTCATGGGTATTATTTATTTCGCTCATATGAGCCAGAATCACATGCTCAAGCCTGTCATGCTGAACCTCTTTTAAAAGATTTTTTGAATCTTCGTTGGAAAGGTGACCGGTTCTGCTCTTAATCCGCTGTTTTAATTCCCAAGGATAAGGACCGTTTATCAGCATATCTGTATCATGATTGGCCTCGAGGATTAGTAATGAACAGTCTTTTAGATGCTCTTTAACCGTTGAGGTCGCTATCCCGAGGTCGGTTGCAATCCCGACTTTTGTATTGTTGCGATTTATAGTAAAACCCACTGGATCCTCTGCATCATGTGATATTGAAAAGGGGTGGATTGTCAGGGTATTTATCGAAAAGGATATATTGGTTTCAAAATTTGCAATATCTTGAATATTCCCTATTCGCGATGAAGCGGCTTTGCAGGTTTTTTTGTTGATGAAGACAGGCAGGCCAAACCTGCGTGAAAGAACTCCTATTCCCTGGATATGGTCGACATGTTCATGGGATACCAGGATAGCGGCAAGGTCGTCAGGGCAAAGCCCTTTTGATTTTAACCTGCGTTCGATTTCTATTCCAGAAAGGCCGGCATCAATAAGTATAGAAGTAGAACCGTCGGAAACAAATATTGCATTCCCCTTGCTGCCGCTCGCCAGCATACATACTGAAAGATTATGGTCCTTGCCCGGCATAGTCAAATTATCACCCCAAGAGAAGCCAGCTCGTTTTTTTAGTCCTGAAATGTGCCCTGTTTTGAGTGCCTAAAGTGAGCTAAAGTGCCTAAAATGCCTAAAGTTGTGGTACGCCTTCGGCGTGGTGATTTTAACTTTTAATAGACACGTTAGCTCATTTGAAAACTTTGGCTCAGGACTACTATGCGGGCCAGTAGTTAGTGCCAAAGCAGGCTTTAAAATAGGCAGAATACCTTAACTTTAGGCATTTTAATATACTTTAGGCATTTTAGGCACTTTACAATCCGGTATGGCCGAAGCCTCCGTCATTGCGAATTGTTTCGTCTAAGTGTTCAACAACCTGTAAGCGGGCCTGATATACCCTTTTAATGACCATCTGGGCAATCCTGTCGCCTCTATGAATAGTATAGCTCTTTTTACCAAGATTAATAACCGGAATCATCACCTCGCCACGATAGTCAGCGTCTATGGTGCCTGGTGAATTAATGAGCCCTATGCCATGCTTGGCAGCTAATCCGCTTCTCGGGCGGATCTGTGCTTCAAACCCACCTGGAATGGCTATGGCAAACCCGGTGGGTATCAGAGTAATTTCTCCTGTTTCAATAACGATCTCTTTTTCTACAGCCGCGCATATATCCATCCCCGCTGATTGGGGTGTCATATAGCAGGGAACAGGAATATCCTCATGCAAATCCGGTTTCAAACGGAGTATTTTAATTACAGGGGTGTGGTCCATATTATGTAACCGTTCACGGAACGTTGAAATTGGAAATTCGAAACTTGGCCTTCATGCTTTTGTACAGTTTTTTCCAATTTCTATTTTCATCTCTCCCTAATTTCTACTTTCCAATTTCAAGTTTCAAGCCGTGAACGGCTACCATATTATTTACTGCGCGAGGCATTTTCTTCTTGTTCCAAAACAGCCTTGCGACTCAGGCGTATTTTTCCGTCCTTTGAAATTTCGAGAACCTTGACTTTAACGATATCGCCTTCCTTAACAATGTCCGTAACCTTTGCAACCCGGTATGGGGCAAGCTGTGAAATATGCACAAGGCCATCACAGCCGGGCATTATCTCGACAAATGCGCCAAAATCCATGATTTTTACTACTTTACCTTCGTAGATCTTGTCGACCTCAGGTTCCATTGTAATATCTTTTATCGCTTGTAAAGCCGCATCCGATTCTTTTTGAGAAAAAGCAGCGATTTTAACAAGGCCGGTATCATCCACTTCAACCTGTGTGTTTGTTTCACTCTGAATCGCCCTGATCATCTTCCCGCCAGGCCCTATAATATCACGGATTTTATCGGGATTGATATTTATAGTTATTATTTTGGGAGCATAGGGAGAGGTATTGTCTCTGGGCTTTTCCAATGCTTCCATCATCCTGTCAAGAATAAAAAGCCTCCCCAAACGGGCTTGTTCAAGAGCCTTTTCCATTATATCTTTTGACAGCTCATGAATTTTAATATCCATCTGAAGGGCGGTTATGCCTTCTCTTGTACCGGCTACCTTAAAATCCATATCACCGGCATGATCTTCATCTCCAAGGATATCAGACAAAATAACCACATTATCTCCATCACTTACGAGGCCCATTGCAATGCCTGCAACCGGGGTCTTTATGGGAACTCCACCATCCATCAGCGCCAGAATGCCTGCGCATACAGTCCCCATAGATGAAGAGCCATTAGACTCCAACACCTCTGAAACGATTCGAATAGTATAGTCAAATTCTTCCTTAGGCGGCAAAACTTTTTCAATAGCTCTTGTTGACAGCCCACCATGGCCTATATCTCTGCGGCTTGGCCCGCCAATCCGTTTTACCTCTCCAACCGAATACGGGGGAAAATTGTAATGAAGCATAAATGGTCTGAATTCCTCACCGAGCAGAGTTTCCACCCGCTGCTCATCACGACCCGAACCAAGAGTTAACACTCCTAATACCTGAGTTTCTCCCCTGGTAAACAGAGCGCTTCCGTGAGGTCTGGGTAAAATCCCGACCTCACAGGAAACAGGCCTTATTTCATCAAATTTCCTGTTGTCTATCCTGCGTCCTTCCTTAAGGATAAAATCTCGCATAGTTGATTTAATTAAATCGTTGCATATATCGTATACTTCTTTCTTGCGTTCAGCAAAATTATCGCCGAGTTTTGTAAGAACATCGGATTTAAAAAGGCTAAGCGATTTGTTACGATCCTGTTTGCCGGGGATCGCAAGAACATCACGTAGCTGCAAGGATGCTTCGGGAACGATTTTGTCAACAAGCTCTCTGTCCTGCTCTGGTGGAACGAACACACGTTTTTGAACCCCGTTGGTTAGTTTTAGCTCTTTTTGCATATCAATTATCGGTTTTAATGCCTCATGACCATAAAGTATGGCATCTAACATATCTGTTTCGCTGACAATATCGCCGCCGCCTTCTACCATTACAATTCCGGTTTCAGAGCCTGCAACAATAATATTGATATCGCAATGTTCATATTCATTTACCAAAGGGTTGATTAAAAGCTTGCCGTCTATTCGGCCCACACGAACACATGCAATAGGCCCGGCAAAAGGAATATCAGATATCTCAAGCGCTGCAGAGGCCCCTGCCATTGCCAGAATATCCGGGTCATTCTCCTGATCCATGGAAAGAACAACAGCAATAATCTGTGTTTCGCTGCAGTAGCCCTTTGGGAAGAGAGGCCTGATGGGGCGGTCGATCAGCCGGGCGGTTAATGTTTCTTTTTCACTGGGCCGACCGATTTCACGCCTGAAATAATTACCAGGTATCCGGCCTGCCGCATATATTTTTTCCTGATATTCTACTGTAAGAGGTAAAAAATCTACCTCCCGTTCCTGCCCGGATGATACAACGGAAACCATTACAATGGTTTCTCCGTATTGGACTACGACTGAACCAGAAGCCTGTTTTGCAATTTTGCCCGAGCCTATGCTCAAAATTCTTCCCCCGACTTCGGTTTTATATATATTTTCCACTTTGTCTCCTTAAAAATAAAACGATTAATAACAAATTCGTAAAAAGTCAAAAAACCACTTTTTGCGAATCGTGTTAGGTGTTAGGTGCTAAGTGTTAAGTATATGATTAAACAAACAATTAGTTTAACCTAACACTTAACACCTGATGAATTCGACTTTTCCCTGGTTCCCATGCTCCTGCGTGGGAACCCATATGGTATACATTCCCACGCAGGAGCATGGGAACGAAAAAACACCCCCTGCCCCCTCAAGGGGGGAATAAGTTGTGGTTTAGTTATTTCAGTATGTTACGAGAACTTTAGACTCTCAAGTCAATAAAGGTGGCTAAAGAAAATATGTTATCTTCTCAGCCCCATGTTTTTAATAATCAAGCGGTATCGCTTCGCATCGTTGTTTTTGACGTAGTTTAAAAGTCTGCGTCGTCTTCCAACCAAAACCAACAAACCTCTTCTGGAGTGATGATCCTTTTTGTGAACCTTCAAGTGTTCAGTGAGATATGCAATACGATGTGTCAGAAGCCCGATCTGAACCTCAGGTGAACCTGTATCGGTTTCGTGTAATTTATATTGACTAATGAGCTCCTTTTTAATTTCCGATGTCTGAACCACGTTATCTGCCTCCTCCTTTTAATAAATTTTTAGCAACAAGTACTTAATTGCGAATTTAGGAATTTAGGAATTGAAGGTATTTTATTGATTTTAATCCCTCAATCCCTCAATCCCTCAATCCCTAAATTATATCCCTTCTTGGAAAAACACAGCAATAATGATATATATCGCTATCTTTTTCCAGATTTAATATTGCTATAAGATCATCATTAGCATCAACAATCTTGATGAAATCTTCATGAATATCCGTTTGTTGTGAAATAATATCCTGCCTAACAATTATGCTGCCATGTTTTAATTTATCAATCAAAAGATTGCCGGCGATATACTTGGGCATATACTGCAAAGCGTCTGACATACTTATGAGCCGATCTGAAAGCTTGTGAGATAAATGAAGATCTTCTATTTCCGGTAATGTTACAGCTTCTTTAATTGCAAATCCGCTGCTTTCAATCCTTCTTAGCTCTTTAAGGCACCCTCCGCATCCAAGAACCGCTCCAATATCAGCACATAGCGTCCTGATATATGTTCCCGCAGAGCAAAACACCTCAAAACGTATCAGGGGTAAACTTATCTCGAGTATTTTAATATATGAAATAAAAATACTCCTTGCCTCTTTCTGAACAGGTTTGCCTCTTCGCGCAAGCTTGTATAATGGAACCCCTTTATGTTTTAACGCGGAATAAACCGGAGGCAGTTGTTTGGCGGCCCCTTCAAATTGCTTAAATGTCAGGTGCAACTTCTTATCCGAAAATGTCGTTTTATCCGATGTTGAAATTATATTTCCTGTAAAATCCTGCGTATCTGTTTCAATTCCAAGATGAATAACTGCCACGTATTTTTTTTTGCCGTGCAATAAAAATCTGCAAAGCTTTGTAGCGTCATTGAGGCAGCAGACCAGCACACCTGTTGCAAACGGATCAAGGGTGCCGGCATGTCCGACTTTTTTTGCGCCAATCAGTTTCTTAACACGGGCTACAACTTTAGCAGAAGTTATATTTACCGGTTTATCTACAATTAGAATCCCGCTTAATTGATGCATGTATCTATATTGAGCATTTCCCAAAAAAACTTTTTTGACAGGATTAACAGGATATTCAGGATTAAAAGATCAAAACTCATCCTGTCAATCCTCACCAAAATCCTTTACTTTGCGTTCACCAAAATTAATAATCAAACCTTAAAACCATAACACATTCGGTTGTAAACTCTAAATGCACAACCGATGATTTTTTCAGTCAATTCTTTGTATTTCATTTGTATGCCTCACTCAGGCTATGATTTTTTTTATGATTTACCAGATAACTAGAGTGAGACTTAACCCAAGTTTGTTCACTTGAAATAAAATCTTGTATATCCTGTTATCCTGTCTGATTTTTTTCACATGCATCAAACTTTTTCAGCAAGATTAAAAATTCGGTTTTTTAAATCAACAATTGAAGATTCAATATTGAACCCCGCCGCCCTGTAGTGGCCCCCGCCGCCAAAAGAGGAGGCAAACGCAGCAACATCAATACTTTCATCGGAACGGAGGCTGACATGAAATCGGCCATGCGCTTCTCCTTTTATGTTGGATATCCTGTGAATAAGAACTGCTATCTTAACATTATTTATAGCCTTTGCGTAATTTATCAGACCGTTTACCTCTTCAGGCCGAGTTCCGGCTTCATCTAACATCTCCTGCGTAAGCGTTATCATGGCTAATTTACCGTTTTTTGATATCTCTATAGAGCCAAGCGCCCTGCTCAAAAGTTTCATGTAACCCAGGGTGAAAGTTTCATATACATTCCTGGCAACATCATACGGATCTACACCGATATCTATCATTTCTTTACAGATTGCAAAAGCCGGTTTGTTGGTATTTGAAAAACGGAATGAACCTGTATCTGTTAAAATCCCGGTATATATCAATGTAGCGATATCCTTGCTAATGGGAAATTCCATCTCCTTTAAAAGACGGTATATGATTTCAACGGTAGCGCATGCAGAAGAATCTATTAATTGAAAATCGCCAAAGCCAGTATTGGAAACGTGATGGTCAATATTGATAATGACCGGAATACGGCTTACAAATGAAGCTGCCTTCCCAATACGATGCAAATCACCACAATCAAGAACAATAGCGGTATCATATACAGTTTGTCTGTCAATGTGCCGCACAATACGTTTGACCGAAGGCAAAAAACGATAAACAACAGGAATGGGGCTTTCGTTATAAAGGGTTATTTCTTTGTGCCATGAAGCAAGTAAAAGCCCCATGGCAATCACAGAGGCTATCGCATCTCCATCCGGATTAATATGGGAGCAAAGAAAAACATGATTACTATTTTTCAAATGTCGTATTATCTGGCTTGTCATCGGCTTTTATTAATTTCAACACATTATCTATGTGTGATCCATAATCAAAAGATTCATCATAAAAAAATTTCAGATCAGGCATGTAACGCAAGCCCAGTTTAGCGGCAAGAACCCGTTTTATATATCCAAGAGCGCTCTTAAAACCCTCTGCTGCCTCTTTTCTGCTCATTTTATCTCTCGAAGAAATAAAGTATACACGGGCAATCCTTAAATCTTGAGACATCTTTACGCTGGTAATCGTAACCATCTCAAGACGAGGATCTTGAATGTTTTTTTTCAGCAATTCCGACAGATTTTTTTGTATCTGGCCGCTTACTCTATCAGATCGTGAAAAATATTTCATAGATTGACAATCTCCATTTTACTATCAATTATCTCTGCCAGCCCCAACTCATCCGCCAGGTTGAATATTTTGTCAATCTTAGAATTAATCACCGGCTTGCTGTTGCCGGCCAGAACAAAACCTATTTCAGCTCTTTGATGGATATCATTTGAGCCAACCTCTGCAACCGAAGCATTAAAATTATTTCGCAACCGGCTGATAATCGATTTGACAATCTTTCTTTTGCTCTTTAAAGAATGACAGTCATGCAGTCTGAATGTAATAATCCCTGAACCAACAACCATATTTATTTTGTCCTGAAAAACCTGATCCTTTGAGCCAGGTCAGAGATAGATGGCTTCGCATTGGAGTTTTGTGTCTAAAATCACAAATTCCAAGCACCAAATCTCAAATAAATCTCAAATTACAATATTCAATGACCAAAACTTTTCAGGGCAAGGCATTGTTTGGATTTTCGAATTTCGGTCATTGGAAATTGTTTGTAATTTGTAATTTGATATTTGGGATTTCAATAAATCAATGAACTGCCAACAAAGCAAATCCCCTCCGGGGATAGCCAAAGCCTGGTCATCTGAGCCAGGATTCTTTACTCTTCCATCTTCGGCTTGATCTCTTCCAGGTAGTAGCATTCAATTATATCGCCAACCTTGACGTCGTTGTATTTTTCAATGCCGATTCCGCATTCATAGCCGCTCTGAACCTCCTTGACGTCCTCTTTAAAACGGTGCAACGAAGAAATCTTGCTGTCATAACAGATAACGCCTTCTCTAAGAACACGCGCGGGTTTTCCTCTCTCAACCTTTCCATCGGTCACATAACAACCGGCAACATTGCCTGCTTTGGGGATATGGAAAACTTCGCGAATTTCGGCTCTGCCAAGGATCTGCTCATCAAAAGTAGAAGACATCATGCCAAGGATGGCATCCTTGATTTCCTTGATAACATTATAAATAACCTTATGATGACGTATATCGACATTTTCCTCATTTGCATATGCCTGAACCTTTGGGCTTGAACGTACGTTAAAGCCGATAATTATCGCTTTCGATACTGCGGCCAGGGAAACATCCGATTCGGTTATGGTCCCGGTAGCTGCATGGGTGATATTTATTTTAACTTCATCATTGGAAAGTTTTGTGAGAGAATCGGAAAGCGCCTCGATAGAGCCTTGCACATCTGTCTTTATTATAAGGTTCAACTCCTTAACTTCGTTTTCCTGCATACTCTCATAAAGTTTTTCAAGGCTTAATCTGCCTGTTTTTGCCAATTCTTTAGAGCGCTGGTTCTGGATACGATGCACGCTGATCTGTTTTGCGTTTTTATCATCGGAAAGGGCGATAAAATCGTCTCCGGCATTAGGCACACCGGAAATGCCGACTACCTCCACAGGCATTGACGGCCCTGCGGATTTAATTATATGTCCCCTATCGTTCAATAGCGCGCGAACCTTTCCGTGGTGTATTCCGCAAACTACCGAATCACCAACATGAAGAGTGCCTTCCTGTACAAGCATTGTGGCAACAGCCCCTCTGCCAGAGTCAATTTTTGCTTCAATCACATGACCCTTTGACAGCTTGTCAGGATTGGCCTTTAGCTCCAATAATTCTGCCTGAAGGAGTATCATCTCAAGCAGATTGTTTATGCCCCGATTCTCCTTGGCAGAAACATTAATAAAAAAAGTATCTCCGCCCCAATCCTCAGGCACAAGTCCCAGATCGGCCAGTTCACGTTTAACGCGTTCAGGATCAGCGTTTGCTTTGTCGATCTTGTTAACGGCTACAATTATCGGCACTTCTGCGGCTTTTGCGTGATTGATAGCCTCAATTGTCTGCGGCATAACACCATCGTCAGCGGCAACAATAAGAATTACAATATCTGTAACTTGGGCCCCGCGGGCACGCATTGCAGTAAAAGCTTCATGCCCCGGAGTGTCTAAAAAAACGATTTGACCCTTATCTGTAGAAACACAATATGCGCCTATGTGTTGTGTAATACCACCGGCTTCGGTATCGGTTACACTGGTTTTACGTATTACATCGAGGAGAGATGTTTTACCATGATCCACATGCCCCATAATGGTAACAACAGGTGGCCTGGCAATCAGCTTGTCAGGATCATCCTTCTCGGTCTTTAAAATAAGTTTTTCTACAGAAGGGGCTTGTTCGACTTCATAATTAAATTCTCCGGCAACAATAGCCGCTGTATCAAAGTCTATTGCCTGGTTGACGGTCGCCATAACACCTAATGACATAAGTTTTTTTATTATTTCACTTGCCTTAACCGCCATGCGCTTAGCGAGATCCGACAGAACAATAACGTCATCAATTTTAATCCTTCGTTTAATGGCTTTAGGTATGGTAATCAGCGGCTTTTGCCCATGAACCGTCATTTTTCCTTTAGCGCCCTTGCGGCCTCTTCGGCCTGGATATCCCCTGGAATAAAGGTCTTTGCCTTCTACAATCTCTTTTTTTCGAAAGGAGATTTTCTTTTTGAAAAACTTTTTATCCGCAACATCTTCTTCCGGTTTCTTTGTTGTGACCTTTTTCTTGTGTTTTTTATCAGGAACTTCCGTTATCTCAGCCGGAATTTCTTTAGGTTTTAACTCTGGCTCGGGTTTTGGCTCAATTTCAACTCTTTTCCTGGGAGTTGCCGGCATCTTTATAATCTTCGCCGGGATCTCTTTCTTTAGCGCTTTTTTAGGTTTCAGGGCTTTTGCGGGTTTTAATCTGGCAGCAACCTTCTCCTTTTTTTGCGGCTCAACCGATTCAACAGCTTGCTCAGGCTCTTCGATTATTCTGGGAAGCTCTTTCTTCTTTTTAGCAATCTTTTTCTCAACCGGTTTTTCTTTAACCTTCTCTTCAAGAGGGATTACCTGTTCCAGAGGCGCTGCTTCAGCATCCACTTTTGCCTTGACAGTTTTTTTGCGTCTTCGAATAATAGTTGGTTTAACGCGCGTAACCTCGACCTCCTGAGCCTTTGGACCAAAAAGCTCGGCCCTGGCTCTGGCCACTGTCTCTTCATCCAGAGAACTCATATGGCTCTTTATTGAAATGCCTATACCCCTTAACTTCTCAAGGAGTATCTTATTTGGTATGTTAAGAGTCCTGGCAAACTCATATACTCTGATTTTTGCCATCAATCCCCCTCAAATTTGATTGTTTTTTGATCATCTGATAATAATGAAGTTTCTGAGCCGTTTTGGGTAGTCGGCTCATACGAATCGTCAACCAATGCTTCTTCAGATGTTGCCTCAACCTTTTTTATCTTTGCTACATAATCCTTTGCGGTTTTGATTAGTTTTTCGGCTTGTTCTCTTGTGCCAACATCTCTGATCTGAATCAAATCTTCTACAGCGGCGTTGCCTAATTCTTCAGCAGAAAAATAGCCCTTTTCATACAGCGTATCCGCCATGCTTATGCTCATTCCGGTCAATGCTACGAGAGAGTCGTAACCGTTTTGCATGGCCTCGCTATAACGCGCCTCACTTATGACATCAAGGCGCCATTTGGTCAATTTTGAAGCAAGCCTTACGTTCTGGCCATTTTTCCCAATAGCTATTGACAGAAATTCGTCAGGGACTATTACTTCCATTGAACGATTCTCTTCATCAATAATTACCCTGGATATTTCAGCAGGCGCCAGAGCATTACACACAAATTTTGCAGGATCAATCTGCCAGGATATAATGTCTATCTTTTCACCTCTGAGTTCCTGAACAACGTTCTGCACACGGCTTCCTTTCATTCCAACACATGCTCCAACCGGATCTATATCAGAATCATTTGATGCTACCGCAAACTTTGCCCTGACTCCGGGTTCACGAGCCGTGCCCATGACCTTGACAATCCCTTCATTAATTTCAGGAACTTCTGTTTTAAAAAGATTGACAAGAAAATTAGGGTGCGTCCTGGAAAGAACAATCTGCGGCCCGCGAGTGTCATGCACCACATCCATTATATACGCCCTAATTCGATCGCCACGTCGATATGTTTCTCTTGGAACCTGCTCTCTGGCCGGAAGAATGCCCTCTGTATGGCCAAGATTGACAATCATATTACCACGGTCGATGCGCTGGACAATTCCATTTATTATTTCACCTTTTCGGTCGATGTAGCTGGAGTAAATTGCATCATTTTCCGCATCCTTCATCTTCTGAATAATAACCTGTTTGGCTGACTGCGCAGCTATCCTGCCAAAGGTTGAGGTATCCATTTTTGTGCCAAGGCTGTCGCCAACAGCACATTCCGGATCCAGCTTGTATCCTTCTTCCATGCTGATTTGAAGATCAGGGTCGGTTACCTTCTCCACAACCTCTTTAAACTGAAATACCTCTATTTCACCTGTTTCTTCGTTATATTGCACTTCAATATCGACTTTGCTTCCAAACTTTTTTTTAGCAGCCGATTTTAGCGCCTCTTCAAGAGCCTTAATAAGAACTTCGCGTTCAATACCCTTGTCCCGACTAACCTGATCAACGACACGCTTAATGTCTGTCATAAACATCGATTTTCTCCATTATAATTTATAAGTCGCGCCCTGGTAATTTCCTGAAAAGGAATAGCAATCGTCTTGTCGTTGCTTAAAAGCTCAACAGTTTCTTCTGACATGCCCAGCAGAACGCCCTTAAATTTTTTTTGTCCCTCAACAGGTTTCAAGGTCTTAATTTCAACGATTTGTCCTTTGAACCTTTCAAAGTCAACCTTTTTTCCAAGAGGCCGATCAGGCCCTGGAGATGAAACCTCCAGATTGTATGGCCCAATACTTTGAAAATCCGATTCGTTTAGATCAACATCCATAAAATTGTTCATCTGACGGCTGATATGCACACAGTCATCCAGCGTAACTCCTCCGGGCCTGTCTATATAAAGACGGATTATCATACCAGCGGATTCCCGCTGACACTCAACATGAACCAGCTCCATGCCTTCGACTTCGCATAATGGCTGTGCTAACTCCTTTATCCGGCTAATGATTTCTTTCTGCGTCACCCGAAACCGTGCTTTAAATTGCCGGTCTTTTCCACTTAATTCCGATCTTTTTATTTTTTCTTTTTGAGTTTTCACCTGTCTATAACGCATATCAAAAAAAAACGGGCAAAAGCCCGTTTCTTCTCATTTATAATTCTTTTAAAATAGATAGAAATTTTATCTGTTCATCAAAATAACCATAAGAAAAAATTGACTCCAATCAAAACACATAGATAAAAATTCCACCGTCAAGGAGATTACCGAAGGTAGTCTCCTTTCTCCAGATATCTCTTAACTAACCTTTATAAATGAAAAGGCGGACACACACATGGAGCGGGCAACGAGATTCGAACTCGCGACACCAAGCTTGGGAAGCTTGTACTCTACCTGCTGAGCTATGCCCGCATCCTCAATTAATTAAAATATGCCAAAAATATTTATTTGTCAATATTTTTTCATAATCAACAGATATAAACGATTAAACAGAGCCGCTTTCCTCAACCAGCGCCTTTGCTACCCTGATATCGTAAGCCTGGTCAGGATCAAAACTACCGCGCTTGAACATACCGGTAGCCCGCTTGATTGCCCCGTATGGCACCCACCCGTGTTCCATCCACAGGCCCGGGTCTTCTTTACTCCAGAGCCTGAACCAGATGTCTCCTTCGGATTCGCGGACATACGTGCGGATCTGTTTATTTCCGGGAAACGGATAATAGTATAACCCTTTTTTGTCTTTCACAGTTTTCTCTCCCTACATCCTTACATGCTCAAGAATAACAGTTCTTTTAAGCATGTCTTTTGCTATTTTTTTAAACTGCTCTGTTACATCAGACACAAAAAACCTGCACTTCCCTTTTTTACCTAACACGCTGTCAACTTCAACATGATTTTCTAAATAATTTTTTACCTTGCCTGCCACGGCTATAGAAGAATCGATTATATTTACCCTTTTGCCGATTTTTTGCTGTATAATGTTTTTTAAAATTGGATAATGGGTGCAACCAAGGATAAGGGTGTCTATCTGCCTGACCTTCAAGGGATGCAGATATTTTTTTACTATCATCCTTGTTTCCGGTTTTTTAAGCCACCCCTCCTCTACCAATGGGACAAGCAGAGGGCACGGAAACGAATAAACCTTTGCATCAGGATTCATCTGCTTTATCTTTTTTTCATAGATGCCGCTGTTTATTGTGGCCCTTGTTCCGATAACGCCGATTCCGGACTTTCCGGAAGTCTTTACTGCAAGTTCTACGGCCGGCGTGATAACTTCAAAAATCGGAACATCAAACCTTTCAGCCACCTTTTCTGTTGCAACGCTTGAAGCTGTATTGCATGCCATGACAATTATCTTTGCGCCTTTGCTTAAAAGAAAATCCGTGTTTTCAAGGGCATATTTGACAACTGTATCAGGGCTCTTGTTGCCATACGGGGTTCGGGCAGTATCACCAAAATAGACGATATCATAACCTGAAAGTTCTTCAATAATCGCCTGAACAACCGTCAGACCCCCAATTCCTGAATCAAATATTCCAATCATAATAAGTTAAATTACCACCTCCATAGGAGGTCGTTTGTTTATATTGGTCCTCAAACCAGGTACCCTGATAAACTGTTAAGTGCCTAAAGTGCCTAAAGTGAGCTAAAGTGCCTAAAGTTAAGGAATACTGTCATCTTTATTTTTAAAAAAGAAGGAGCGAAGCGACTCCACAACTTTAGCTCACTTTAGGCACTTTAGGGCACTTTAGGGCACTTTAATTATTGATTCTTTAAAAGTTCTTTTCTTACACATTCCTTAATTACCTCGTCAGGCACATCTATACGTATGCCCGGACAAAAACCGGCCATGATCTGCCAGTTATTTACATCTATTAATACACTTTTGATAAAAGGCCACTGTTTGCACATTTTAGGCTTAACCGGATGAATCGTGCAGATTTTATCCCAGAATATACAGTAACCATCCTTTTTCTGCGCCAAAACCGGCCTGCTTCCAGACATATAACAATAATCTTTAATAAAACTTTCGGGATCTGTTTTTAAATAAGCGGCTATGGCTTCAATATCATTCGCAGTAACATAAGTTCCACCATACCCCTTGCAACAATCACCGCATTTTTCACACTTGAAAATATCAGATGGTTTCATCTCATTAACCGCCAAAATCAACCGCGTGCCTGGTTTCCATGGCCCTTTTCAAGGTAACCTGATCCACGTATTTCAGGTCACCCCCCATCGGCACCCCGGACGCTATCCTCGTCACTTTAATCCGCCACGACAGATTAATGAGTTGCGCAATATAAGAGGCGGTTGCCTCACCTTCAACATTTGTGCCTGTTGCCAGCACAACCTCTTTAATCCCGTTTTTCTCTATCCTTGATATAAGCTCTTTGATCCTGATCTTATCCGGCCCTACTCCGTTCATTGGAGAAAGCACCCCTTGAAGAATATGATATAATCCTTTATAAGAACCTGATTTTTCAATGGCAACCATATCAGCAGGCTGCTCCACTACGCATAATATAGCGGCCGACCTTGTCTGATCACTGCAAATATTGCAGATATCGCTGTCGCTCAAACCATAACATCTTGAGCACAGTTTTGTTTTGTCTTTCATTTCCAGTATGCTGCGGGCAAGCTGCTCAGCCTCCCTGCGCGGAGCGCGCAATATATGCATTGCGAGACGTTCGGCTGTTTTTTCGCCAATTCCCGGCAATTTCGATATATTTCTAATCAAATTCAAGATAGATGACGGATAAAAGCTCATATTACATCAATCCCGGTATTTTCAACCCGCCTGTAAGCTTGCTCATTTCTGCCGAAACCATTTCATTTGACTTTGCCAGAGCGTCATTTACCGCCGCTAATATCAGGTCCTGCAACATCTCAACATCATCAGGATCCACAACCTCTTTTTCTATCTGAATAGACAGAATCTGCTGCCTGCCGTTTGCTGCGACCTTTATCATGCCTCCGCCTGCAGTTGCTTCGACAGTTTTTTCAGCCATCTCTTTCTGCAGGCTTGCCATCTTGGATTGAAGCTTCTGTGCCTGCTTCATCATATTTCCCATGCCTTTCATAAAAAAAACACCTCCTATAATATTTTTACATCCACAACATTGCCATTGAAAATTTCAACCACGTCTGCAACCAGACTGTGGCTTAAGGCCTCTTGTTTCAAACGGCTTTCTTTGTCTATCTTATGTTCCTCGTTGTCTTTTTTTTTGCTGCCTTTAACCGTTAAGGTCAGATCCATGCTTTTACCAAAAAAATCTTCGCATACCTTTTCTATAATAGCCACATTTTTACCGCGCTTTATCGTGCTAACGTTAAAACCGTTGCCGTTAATTTCGATTTCCAGGCTATGTTCCGTCAGCCTTTTCAGGGCGCATTTTTTCAGGCTTGCAGCAAGCATAGGACTGTTTTTCAGAAAAATATCAAGCAGCCTTTTCCAAGTCAGATCAAGATTGGTCAGATCAAGATTGTCTTGACCTGAAACATGGGCTTGTGCAGCAGACTCTTTTAAAGCCTTGGTTTCCGTTGGCCATTCCGCACCTTTTTCGCGGTAACTGTAGGATGTCTGGTCTTCGGAAATCTCATGACTCCTTTTTTCATAGGTCTCATTTTTAAGATTATCGAGTTTTTCAATAAGCAGGTCAATGGGCATGGCCGGTTTTATCTGGAACATCTTGAAAAACAGCATTTCAAGCCCCAGCTTTGGCTGGGCTGAAAACTTTATCGCTGGTTCCTCCTTAAAAAGAAGATCAAAAATCTGGTTTAAAAAGACCGGCGAAACATCCTTTGCCTGATCGCGCATAAGGTCTATTTCATGTGCGGGAAGATTTACCAGCTTGCTGACATTTTTCCCCATCTTTACAACAAACAAATTTCTAAATTGTTCAATTAGATCCGCATACAGCTTTTGCATTTCATAACCACGGGCATAAATATCATCCAAGATATCAAGAATCGCCGGAAGATCCCCGCGTAAAACAGCGCCGGAAATATCAAAAATAATTTTCCTGTCGATAACGCTTAAAATATCCAACACTTTGTCATGCGTTATAGATCCCTGCACGCAAGAGATAACCTGATCAAGAAGGCTTAAGGCGTCTCTCATGCTTCCTCCTGCTTCGCGAGCAATAAGCTCAAGGCTCTCAACAGGTATATCAAACCCTTCTTTGGCGCAGAGATCTTTCATATGCTCAGAAAGCGACTCAATATCTATATGCCTGAAATCGTATCTCTGGCATCTGGAAAGAATGGTTATCGGAATCTTGTTTGGCTCGGTAGTGGCAAAAATAAACATGATATGGGACGGCGGCTCTTCAAGGGTCTTCAGGAGGGCGTTAAATGCACCTTTGCTGAGCATGTGAACTTCATCAATAATATATATTTTGTAACGGCTATATGCCGGCATATACTTGACGTTTTCACGCAAAGCCCTGATCTGCTCTACACCATTATTTGATGCGCCATCAATTTCATACACGTCGGCTGAACTGCCTGAAGTGATTTCGCGGCAGGACCTGCATTTATTGCACGGAACAGGAGCAGGGCCATCCTTACAATTCATGGCCTTTGCCATTATACGGGCGACAGTTGTTTTTCCGGTACCTCTAGGCCCTGTAAGCAAAATTGCGTGGGCAACGCGATTTAACGAAATCGCATTGGTTAAAGTCCGGGTAACATGGTCCTGCTTAATAACCTGCTCAAATGTTTGCGGACGATATTTGCGTGCAAGAACGATATAAGACATATAGGTAATATTCCATTTTCACCACGGAGCACACGGAGATCACAGATAAACAAAAGAAGTTATAAGTGCCGAAAGTGAGCTAAAGTTAATGAGTCGCTGCGCTCCGTGGTAAAGATTTTTTGGCGGAGAGAGAGGGATTCGAACCCTCGGTGCCGCTTTTGGCAGCACACACGATTTCCAGTCGTGCTCCTTCAGCCAGCTCGGACATCTCTCCGTGAACTTATGAGTGCCTAAAGTGAGCTAAAGTATATCAAAGTGCCTAAAGTTAAGGAATTCTGCCATTTTATACCTGCCTGCCGGCAGGTATGTTCCTTAAGCCATCAATGCACAAGGTGGCAAACTCATGTGGCTTTGGGTTATCAATTAGCACGCCGAAGGCGTACCACAACTTTAGGCACTTTAGGCACTTTAGCTCACTTTAGGCACTTTTTTGGCGGAGAGGGTGGGATTCGAACCCACGATCCCGTTATTCACAGGATACCGCTTTTCGAGAGCGGGGCCTTCAGCCACTCGGCAACCTCTCCTAATCTCCCAGTATTAAAAAACAAGTAATTTGAATATAATTTTTGGTAAAACCTGTCAATAATCTTTCGTGCCTTCGTATTTTCGTGCTTTCGTGATAAATAATTTTTTTCAATAATCATTTAGCTTGATAATCATTTGTCATTTTAGTATCAGGTGCCAGCACAAATCAACCAGGAAAAGGTCAAAGAGCTAAGGTTTTGTTTTTTTATCCTTTGCGTCTTTGCGTCTTTGCGCCTGCGTGAGAATGTTAGATAAAGGATAATATAAAAGTGGCCCGAATTATACCATTTAGAGGAATTTTTTATAATCCTGACAAAATTCATAACCTGGGGGATGTTACAATACCCCCTTATGATGTTATCTCAGAACAGGAACAGCTCGATTTCCATAACCGGCATCCATACAATATTATCCGGCTGACATTAGGCAAACAGACAGAAAATGATACAAACAAAAACAATTGGCACACAAGGGCCGCGGGTCTTTTTAATGACTGGCTCTCAAAAAATATCCTGGTGCGGGACAACTCACCTTCGCTGTACCTTACAAGTGTGGAGTTTTCTTCAGAAAATAAAATAATTACACGCTACGGCCTGATTGCTCTGGTTGGCCTTGAACCTTTTAACAGGGGCATAGTTATTCCACACGAAAAAACCTTCTCCAGAGTAACAGCAGAAAGGTTTGAACTTATAAAAACCTGCCATGCCAATTTCAGCCCGATCTTTGGAGTTTATTCCGATCAAAACAACATGCTGGGTTTATTAAAGGATGCAGCCGGCGCTAAAGCGCCGGACATGGAATTTATTGACAGCAACAGATTGAAACACAGGCTGTGGCGCATAACCGATACATCTGCGCACAGTCATATAACCGATGCAATGAAGGAAAAAAAACTGCTCATTGCCGATGGTCACCATAGATATGAAACAGCTCTTAAATACAGGGACTGGATGTCTAAAATTAATCCCGGTTTCAGCGCCGATCATCCGGCCAACTATGTAATGATGTATCTCAGCAGCATGGAAGATCCCGGACTTATTATTCTTCCGGCACACCGCATGCTGAAAGATGTTCAGGATTCTGATCTTACAACATTTATTAAAAAAGCCGGAAATTACTTTGAAATAGAAACTATCCCGTTTAATGAAAAAAGCAGGGAAAATGCCCGCATGCAATTTATCTCGGCTCTTAGATCAAACAGTTCAAAAAATATAATCGGGGTTTTTATAAAAAACCGGGCGGAATTTTATCTGCTGACACTAAAAGCACAAATCATGAAGCAGATGTTCGGCAAAGAAATTCCAGCATCTTTAATAAACCTTGACGTTACTGTGCTGACACGCCTAATTTTAATGGAGATCCTCGGTTTTGATCAATCAATGCTGGATAATGTGAAACTAATTACCTATTCGAGCTGTGAGAAACATGCCATCAAAGAAGTTGCCTCCGGCAGATGCGATATTTCCTTTATCCTTAATCCGACAAAAATTGAGCAGGTGCGCAATATTGCCCGGCAGGGCCTGATAATGCCGAGAAAATCAACCTATTTTTATCCAAAGGTTATAACTGGCCAGGTAATAAACAGGCTAACCACTTTGGATTGATGATTGATGATTGATGGAATTGCTGAGCTTATGCTGAGGAACCGAAGTGCTCTATCTATCCGATCTCCGACATCTGACCTCCAACATCTGTTTCTTTATTTTTTCCCATCATATCTTTTACTTCATCTGTATAGGAACCATCTTTACGATAGATGATAAGAGGCGGGCCGATCTTTATTCCCTGACGTCCTCCTTTAATGCCTTCAAGCAGAATCAGTTTTGCTTCTGTGCCTCTTTTAGAATGGATCATACGGAAAAATTTCGGTTCAATACCGGCGGAACGCATTTGCAAAATTATATCGACAAGACGTTCGGCAGGATAAATCGTTATGAATTTGCCGGAAGTATTTAACATTCGGCGGGCGGTTTCAATTACATCATAGAGAGTAACCTTAATTTCATGCCTTGCAACAGCCCGCTGCTCATTCGGGTTCATCCTGCCGGATTTAGCCTTCCTGTATGGAGGGTTGCATACAACCAGATCTACCGGGCCTGAAATCATATCCTGTTTTAGATCTTTCATGTCAAGACAGAGGATTGTCACCCGATCCTCCATATTGTTATCTTTAATATTCAGGTCTGCGATTTCGGCAAGGGCTTCCTGTACCTCAACTCCATAAATCTTTATTTTCGGATTTCGATATGCAAGCATCAGGGGAATAATGCCGCAACCTGTTCCCAGATCAAGAACTCTATCACCTTCACGCGGGCCGGCATGGGAAGCCAATAAAACAGCATCAATGGAAAAACGGTAGCCGGACTTATTCTGCTTGACCTGAATCCGGCCATTATAAAAGGTGTCTGTAGTCAGGGATTTCATTTTTTGTAACAATTTAAGTCTTTCAAAGAAATTTCTTTGACAGGATTAACAGGATATTCAGGATTAATACATAAGATTCCAAGTTTGTGCACTTGAAACAAAATCTTGTTTATCCTGTTATCCTGTCTGAATTATTTCAAAGGGCTCACATGTTTGATCTTTTTATTTTATTGACCCGATTTTGAACACTATATTTTCGATCAGCTCATTTCCCAGAGCATTATTTACTTTGGTTATAATCTCCTTTTTTAAAAATTGAAGCTGATGCAGCCATGTCGAACTAATTACATGCACGATAAGAAGTTTTCCTTTGAATGCCGCGGGCCTCGCATTTTCCGCAATAGTCTTTCCCACCGCATTATCCCACAGACTCCAAACACGCAGCATGTCCTTATCCGGTTCGCTGCGAAATGTTCTTAAAAGGTTGTCAATAATACCGCTTATATGCGCAAATTCTTTTTGTTTTTTTTTCATAACAGTAAGACTATAAAAAGAAAAATCTCACGCAAAGGCGCAAAGACGCAAAGTTTTTCCGACAATTTTACAGTATAAATCAATTTAACTGTTGGTATTTACAGCATTTGCACTTGAGAAGTCTACAAAAACATATCTTTTTACTTTCTTTGCGCCTTTGCGCCTTTGCGTGAGGTTCTTAAAAGAAGTGTAAACCACAAAATGAAGGATACCGGTTCTATTGTCAAGAAAAACGGTTTTGTCAGGTCGATACCCATTTTTTGCTTAATTCAGGTTTAAGCTTGACTTGGAACAACTTGTAACTTATATTATATAATCTTATCAAAATAACCCTATAAACATTTACAGGATAATAAAACAATGAGTTGGGATTGGGACAAACTTAAGCAGCAACAAGGCCAGGGCAGTGGCAGGACGCCACCTGATATGAATGAAATCATAAATAAATTCAAGCAATTTAAATTGCCGGGCGGGCCCATTATCATCATTATCATCATTGCCCTGTTTTTTGGCTCTTCGGCATTTTATACAGTGGGTGTTGACGAAGCCGGAATCGTCCAGCGGTTCGGAAAATATATTCGCGCCGGTCAACCGGGCCTTAATTTCAAGCTTCCGGCAGGAATCGAAAAGGTGACAAAGGTCAAGGTAAAACGTGTATATAAAGAAGAGTTCGGCTTCAGTTCAGCAACGAGAGATGTTAGAGAACGCTTTTCACCCGGCAGTGAGAATATAAATGTATCACTTATGCTTACCGGTGACCTTAATGTCTGTCTTGTTCCATGGATTGTCCAGTACAGGATAAAAGACCCTTATAATTATCTGTTTAAAGTTCGGGATGTAAGAAAACTTCTCGCAGATATGTCGGAATCTTCCATGCGGATGGTTGTCGGAGACAGAAGTATCAATGAAGTTATAAGCAAACGGGAAGAAATTGCAATCGAAGCCAGACATGTCCTGCAGGCGGAAATGGACAAATCAGAAGCCGGCATTAATATCGTTACCATAGAAATGAAAAAGACCAATGTTCCCGGACCGGTGCAGGCATCATTTAATAAAGTAAATCAGGCTGTCCAGGAAAAAGAAAAGATGATCTATCAGGCAAAAGAGGATTACAACAAGGCAATCCCTGCTGCCAGAGGAGAGGCGGAAAGAACCATAAAGGCCGCCGAAGGATATGCCCTTGACAGAGTCAACAGGGCAAAGGGTGATGCTTCAAGGTTTGTTGCCCTTTATGATGAATATGTCAAGGCAAAGGATGTTACTAAAAGACGGCTGTATCTTGAAACACTGAAAGATCTTTTCCCGAAACTGGGTAATAAATATATTATAGATTCGGATCAGAAAAATCTTTTGCCTTTTCTTAATCTTGGAAAACAAATAGGTGCGGAAAAATGAAATCTAAAAACATTATATTAATATCAATAGCTGTAATTGCTCTTCTGCTTGTTTTCTCCTCAGCTTATACTATTGACGAGACACAGCAGGCGGTTGTAACTCAATTTGGAAGAGTTGTTGGAGAACCAAAATTAGATGCGGGTCTTTACTTTAAGGTCCCTTTTATACAGCATGCAACCTATTTTCCAAAAAACCTTTTGCAGTGGGATGGCGATCCCGGCCAGATACCCACCCTTGAAAAAACCTATATATGGGTTGACACCTTTGCGAGATGGAAAATCGTTGATCCAGTTAAATTTTTTCAGACGGTAAACAATACGGTCAGCGCTTTAGGACGGCTTGATGATATCATAGACCCTGCTGTAAGAAACTTTATTACCTCTTACAAACTGATTGAGGCTGTCCGCAACTCCAACAGGGAGCTGGACATCTCTGAAGTAGGCATGGAAGATATTAAAAAGGAGCGTCTGGACACTTATACCATTACAACCGGCAGGGAAAAAATAACAGCAGGGATATTGAAACAGGCTCATCCAAAACTTGTTAAGTTTGGCATCGAGCTTGTGGATGTTAAAATCAAGCGCATTAATTACGTAGAGCAGGTAAGACAGTCTGTTTATGGGAGAATGGTTGCGGAACGGAATCAGATTGCGGAAAAATTTCGCTCCGAAGGCACGGGGGAAGCCCGCAAGATTCTTGGTGAAAAAGAGCGGGATTTAAAACAAATAACCTCGGAAGCCTACAGAACAGCCCAGGAAATAAAGGGAAAAGCAGATGCAAAGTCGACAAAATTATTTGCTGATGCTTACGGAAGAGATCCTGAATTCTATTCATTCGTAAACACACTCGATATTTATAAAGAAGCATTAGACGATAAAAGCACTCTTGTTCTTTCAACCGATTCAGAATTTTTTAAATATCTCAAAGGGTATTCAAAATAAATAAGGATTAAAATGAGGATTAAGGATTAGAGGATTAAGGATTATTAACATTTTAATCCTTATCCCTTAATCCTTACCCCTCTAATCTTAATCCTCTACTATTTACCCTTTCTTCTTTGATGGCGTGTACGTGCCAGAAGTTTTCTGTGTTTATGCTTTCTCATTTTCTTTCTTCGCTTTTTAACTACGCTGCCCAATAAATCACCCCCCCATCAAAATTTTCTTGTTAATTTTCAATAAAAGTGTTTTTTAACATCATTAATATTGATTTGTCCATAACTTTATTGATGGCGTCGTAAAAAGGCCCATCTATTTTATTAGCCGCGGATAAACGCAGATAAAACAAAAAAATGCGTAACATTTTAGCTTTTTGAAAAATATTCGCTGCGAGCCTCAAGCATCAGCGGTTTAAGGTTTTTTCAGGAAGGAGATATCTTTATCATTTAGCGCAGCATTTCGTCGCAGTCCAATATTTATGATTTATATCACAAAAAGTTTATCATTTCCCCGGAAAGCAGCCAAATCATAAATATTGGACTGCCTTCCTGAGATATTATTGATATCGACTGGATGAAAAAGCCTTAAGCCGTTGATGCGTAAGCCATAACTAATTTTAAAACAGCTTGTATCCGCGTTAATCCGCGTTTATCTGCAGCCAATTTGTCTTTTTACGAGTTCATCAAAAATGAAAAAACTGAAAAAATTCAATCAGGATCAGATTAAAACAGTTAACAATTCAGTCGCAATGGCTGAAGAACTTGTAAGCAACTTTTATAAGATGTCTGAAACTCAGTGGCTGAGTCGCAGGTTCGATATCAAAACACTGGTTGATCTCACAACCAAAGAGATAGTTCATGACCCTTTTGCACAGATAATCCGTTATAAGGGACAACGAAAAGATACGTCGCTTGGTTCTTCAACATACGATTTTTATAAAATATGCCTTCAGGACCATTCCATATTAGCAGCGCTGAATCAATCGCCGAATATAAAACTTTTTCCTTTTGTGCTCTACATTGTAATTCACGAATTAATTCATATAGTCAGATTCAGCAAATATCTTCAAAACTTTGATGCGTCAGATGAGGAAAAAATGGCGGAAGAAAGACGTGTGCATAAACAGACTCATGAAATTCTCAGCACAGTCCGGTTCCCAGGGCTGGCTGATGTCCTGAAGTTCTATGATAAATGGCGCGCGCCTTTTGATGGGTTGCGGGATTCACAATAATCACGCCGTTTTTCAAGGTGTACGCCGCAAAATACGAAATGATTAGACGTTTGTAACTACTCAGGTTCACGGTTCCAGATTAGGGAGCGATGAAAATTGAACCGTGAACCTTTGAACCGTGAACTTGAGTTACATATCTTTTATGAAAAAAAATTGCCCGTAACTTCTTGACAACTTAAATACACTGACTATAATTGATTATTGATGATTGCAAAATTTTAAAACACCTTTTCATTTTCTCTTAGGAGACAAGTAAAAATAACTTACACATCTTACTTGACGACTTAATCAGGAGGATCCTTAAAAATGCCCGTTTACGAATATGAATGCACAAAGTGCGGCAAAACTGAAGAGGTAATACAAAAATTTTCCGACAAACCTCTAACCAGATGCAGGCACTGTGCAGGAAAGCTTCATAAGCTAATTTCACAAAGCAGTTTTCATCTAAAAGGAACAGGCTGGTATGTAACAGACTATGCGCACAAATCCCAGTGTGCTTCCTCTCCGCCCAAAAAGAAGGAAAAAACATCAACCAAAAACACTGATAAATCAGATAAAAACAAGTAAAAACCTTTAAAGAAAGCTATA
>CBDAFK010000033.1:0-3906 GCA_965195235.1 uncultured Desulfobacterales bacterium
ATTTTTTCAAAAGTTCCTGTGGAAATTGTCGGTGATTCACTCAATCTTGCAGCCGACTCGATGAGTTTTGATTTAAATACCAACAGGATCTTGTTTGAAGGAAGGGTTGAGAGCAATTTTAGTGAGACCATTACTTTGTAATATAACAGGCTATCGAGTAATCTATGTCTGGGTTGTAATTTTGTTGTTTGTATGTGTTTTTAAGCTGTTTTTTGCATATGCTGACAATTCAACAACAAATCCGGAAAAAGATAGCAATAAGATTCATATTACATCAGACAGACTAATTGCCGACAATGAAGCTATGTTAGCTGAATTTACTGGAAATGTTGTAGCAATTATGGGAACCGATGTTGTTACAGCCGACAGGCTTAAGATTTTTTATAAAAAGGGTATGGATAAAAAAGAGAAACCAGCAGCCGGAGAGGAAATGATAAAAAAGATTGTCGCAAACGGCAATGTAGTAATAAAATTTGATGACAAGGTCGCAAGGGCGCAACAGGCTGTTTATACGGCGGAAACAGGGATTATTGTTTTAACCGGTCCAAATTCGAAGGTCACAAGCGGAAACAATTTTATTTCAGGCGAAAAAATAACCATGTACAGATCTGATGACCGCATGATAGTTGAAAGCGGCAAAGAAAAACGGGTTGAAGCTGTATTTTATTCAAAAGATAACAATATAAAACGTAACAGTCCAGCTACTAAGGATTAGAGGATTAAGGGATTAGCGGCAGGAGCGAATCCCTGCAAGACCATGGCAAAATTGTCTCTTCAGAAATTGATTAAAATCTATAATGGAAAGCGGGTAGTAAGCTGCGTAAGCTTAGATGTTGAAAGCGGCAGTGTTGTCGGCCTTCTTGGTCCTAACGGCGCCGGCAAAACCACTACTTTTTATATGACTATTGGAATTATAAAGCCTGATGAAGGGAAGGTTTTTATTGACGATGAAGATATCACCGATTGTCCTATGTATATGAGGGCCCGCAAAGGTGTTGGATATCTTCCTCAGGAGCCTTCAATATTCAGAAAGCTTTCTGTAAAACAAAATATTTTAGCGATTCTTGAAGCGCTGTCTATCTCAAAGTCACAGCAAAATTATCGCGCAAACATGCTTCTTGACGAACTGGGCATCAAGCACCTTGCAAATCAAAAAGCTAATATGCTTTCAGGAGGGGAGCGACGGAGGCTCGAAATCACACGCGCATTAGCTGCAAACCCGTCATTTATTTTACTGGACGAACCATTTGCAGGCATTGATCCTCTCGCTGTTATTGATATCAAAAATATAATCAGGCATCTTAAAAAACGAGGAATTGGAATTTTGATATCTGATCATAATGTCAGAGAAACGCTTGGAGTTTGCGGCAAAGCATATATATTAAATGAAGGGAAAGTTATTGAATCGGGTCCTCCGGAGAAGATAGCTTCCAGCGAAACAGCCCGGCGTATATATTTAGGGGACGAATTCAGATTATAAAATGACGATTGAATTACGACAAGAACTCAAATTATCCCAGCAGCTTATCATGACACCGCAGCTCCAGATAGCTATTAAGCTTCTGCAGTTGTCCCGCCTGGAACTTATGGATACTATCCAGCAGGAAATGGAGGAAAATCCAGCGCTGGAAGAGGCGACAGATGTTGTCGATAAAGAACAGTCTGCGGAGCAATCTGAAGCTGTGGCGACTGAAAAACCGATTAAAGAGGTTACAATAGAAGAAAAAATTAATGATAATATTGACTGGAGCAATTATCTTGATGAATACAATTCGTCCGGCAGGATCCATTTTGAAAGCGAAAAGAAAAGTGCGCCAAATTTTGAATCCTTTGTAGCGCGCAAGGAATCTTTAAATGAACACCTTCGCTGGCAACTGCTTATGACATTTCAGGAAAAGGAGCAAAAAACGATTGGAAACTTAATTATCGGCAATCTGGATAAAGACGGGTATCTAAAGGTTTCTGTCGAAGAGCTTGTCGAATCAAGCAAGTCAACAACTGAAAAAGTAAATAAAATTTTATCATTAATGCAGACTTTTGACCCGATCGGAGTATGCGCCAGGGATCTCAGCGAATGTCTCCTTATTCAGGCAAACCATTTCGGGCTTAATAATACTGTAGTAACCGATATTATCAGTAACCATCTCAAGCATCTTGAAAATAAAAATTATAAAGCCGTAGCAAGAGCGTTAAAAGTAAGCATTGAACAGATTCTTTCCGCTGTAAATGTTATTAAAGGGCTGGAGCCAAAACCCGGACGGCAATTTTCCGATGAAGAGCCTCAATATATCATTCCGGATATTTTTGTTTATAAATTTGAAAATGAGTTTGTGATAATGATAAATGATGAAGGAATGCCAAAACTCCAGGTCAGCTCTTTTTATAAAAACGCAATAAAACGCGGAGAAAAAATTTCCGGCAACGCAAAGAGCTATATGCAGGAGAAAATGCGTTCAGCAGCATGGTTAATCAAAAGCATTTATCAGCGCCAGAAAACCATCTACAGGGTTGTAGAAAGCATATTGAAATTCCAGCAAGACTTTTTCGAAAAGGGAATAGCATACTTAAAGCCGATGGTGCTAAGGGATGTGGCTCAGGATATAGGCATGCACGAATCAACAATCAGCAGGGTTACAACAAACAAGTATGCTTATACTCCCCAGGGTATTTTTGAATTGAAATATTTTTTTAATAGTTCTATTAATCGAATACATGGTGAGGCAATAGCCTCTGTCAGCGTTCAGGAAAAGATAAAACAGATTGTTGCTGGTGAAAATCCTAAAAAACCTTACAGCGATGATAAAATCTCGGAACTTTTGAAGGAGCTGAATATTGATATTGCCAGGAGGACCGTAGCCAAGTATCGGGAAAAGCTAAGGATGCTACCATCGAACAAACGTAAACAATTTTAGGGAGGTTTTTGCATGCAGACATCTGTAACTTTTAAAAATCTGGATTCCTCTGAAAATTTAAAATCATATGTTCAAGAAAAACTTAATCGGTTTGATAAATACTTGCACAACCCGGCAGAAGCAAAAGTTGTCCTTTTGGTTGAAAAGTTTCGTCATATAGCAGAAATCAATATTATTGGTGATAGACTAAATGTAAACGGCAAAGAAGAAACAGGCGACATGTATTCGGCTATTGATATGGTTCTGGATAAGCTTGAGAAACAGATAAAGAAAAACAAGCAAAAAAACAGAGGACACCGAGGCGGTTCAAGGGCCAGAGTAAAGGACGCCTTTGTTGAAGAGATTGCTCATCCTGATATAGAGGTTGAGAGAGATGTCAAGATTAAAAATATCGAATATAAACCAATGGATGTAGATGAAGCTATAATGCAGATGGATCTTATAAACAGTAATTTTCTTGTGTTTACAAATGCCAGGACTAATCAGGTTAATGTTCTTTACGGCCGTAAAGATGGGCACTACGGTTTGATTCAGCCAAGTGGTTGATAATATGGTTTATTAATACTTATTTGATGAATTCGTAAGAAGTCGAATTCATCGAAATAGAGTGACTCGTAGGGCAGGGCTTTAGCCCTGCGTTAAAGCAAAGCTAAAGCTTTGTCCTACAGAAATGAAAGACATAGCCGCACTTTTTATAAGTGCATCAACTTTAGTTCACTTGTAACTTTTGTATTGATATTTGCTTGGTGAATGTTAAATGAAAATTCTTGACGTTTTAGATAAAGAAGCAATTCTTGTTGACCTTAAATCGGACGACAAGAAGGGGGTACTTGAAGAACTTGTCACGCCTGCGGCCCGTATTGCCGGAGTAAATCATGAAGAGGTTATGCGAGTACTCTTGGACAGGGAACAACTCGGCAGTACCGGCATAGGCGGAGGAATCGGCATTCCGCACGGCAAACTAAAGGGCCTGAAATCACTGGTGCTTGGTTTT
>CBDAFK010000034.1:0-3577 GCA_965195235.1 uncultured Desulfobacterales bacterium
ATTATTATTTTTATTATGGCCTGTTCTTTCTTTACGATTTCTTATACGTGAGTTTTTCCTGGTTTAAATTTAATTATACCTGAAGCGGTACCTGCCAAAAACCGGACTTTTTTGTTCAGGCATTAGTTAAGTTATTTGAAAGAACTGAATGTATCGTCTAATTGCCTCTTTAACTTTCCGGGCATTATCCATAGCCGTTCCTGTGCTGTTATCGATAATAATTTCAGCGTCCGTGTTCTCCTCGTATGGAACATCCACTCCGATCACATGTCCAAGATCTTCAAACTGAGTCCCTTTTTCTTTTCGTTCCAGCGCCTTCCGATACATTTGTGCTACCACAAGACCTTTCTCGCGTTTAGACTCCCTTTCAATACAGATTAAAAGCGGGCATCTGACCATCACCTCTATAAACCGTTTGATTTTGTTTCTCGCCATTTTCCGGTATAACCTTTTATGGGCAGTGGCGTCTATTATAATGTTTTTATTGTTTTTTACACCTTTTTCGGCAAAATCAACCAGTTTTTCATAAACAAAATCACGTTCTTCGTCCGTATATTCAGGATTCCGAACATACTGTTTTCGTATAGCATCCATCTCAATCCGTTCGCATGTTATCCCATTATCTGTCAACATTTCGCAAACAATCTTTGATATCTTGCTTTTCCCGGACCCTGGAAGCCCTGTAAACCATACAGCCCATCCGTTATTCGAGGTATCGGTTGATTTCATCTATATTCATCCTGTCTTGTGCAAGGATATTTCTGATAAAGTTAAAAATCTTATTTCTTATATCCTTCGGGTGATTCGGGTACCATTCCGGAGAAGCGATCACAAGGCCGCGAAAAGCATAAAAAGGCTGAATAACATCGAAAATCTCCGGATCTTTTGTCCTGTCAAGGTAGGTTTCCATAAATGTGTCGTGTAATTGTTTGAACGGCCCGTCTAATTTACCGTATCTTAAAATAGAAAAAAGAATATAATTAATGCTGAGCGTGGCCACATCATCGGCTGCATCTCCGTATTCTCCACGGCTTCTATCAAAGGTGGAAAAATCTGTTCCTTCCCGAAATTTAATATTCCATGGATGAAAATCTCCATGTTCGCGGCACAAACGATGGGGATACTGTTTTAGTTTCCAGCGCCAATCAACACATTTCTTTTCGATTTCACAAAAAAGTTCGTTTGGACAAAATTCATAATTAAGCGGATACCCGTCGATAATCCCCATTATACATTCGCCGTGGCCGATAAGATCCCTAACCTTTCTGACATAAAGATCGGGCTCATCCTTTTTTTCTTTGTGAATCTCCGCCAGATATTCACCCAGCGCCTTTGCTCTCTCAATATCCGTGTTTGTAATCGGTTCGGTTCCAAGACGCTCTAAGTCCAAAAAATAATCAGCCCCTTCCACCTTTTCCGTTAACAGAAAATATTCCTTTGCATCACGAACAGAACGAGCCTTTCCTTCTTGTGTAAAATAACCGATATCAAGGGGAAGGGCGTGCTTTGGAAGCTTTTGGCCCGCATCATATTGAAACATTAATACATGCGCTCTGTCCCATAAATACTGGTGGCCGTATTTATCCTTCCTCATGGTGGAAAAAACCACAGACCGATCTTTTCCTTCCATGCGAAATGTAATTAAAAATGTCTCTCCGTAACCCAGTTTTTTGATGGTATCGGCAAAATCCCCGAGTTTGTCGCTTCCTGTCAGCTCAACCGGTCCCCCAAAACGTTCTTCAAGGTATTTTTTTAGCGCTTCGAGTCTTACAGGTATTGTTTCCATTTTTTCCTTTCATAACTTAAGAGTCCATAGTTCTTTCGTAATAGTTCAGCCACAAAGCACTTAGTCATCTACAGGCAGTCTTACAACAAATTTTGTCCCCTGTCTCTCAGAATCTTCAACTGTTATGGTGCCGCCGTGTTTCCGGATAATTTCATGGCAAATATATAGCCCGAGTCCCGTGCCCTTGCCGGGCTCTTTTGTAGTAAAAAACGGTTTAAAAATATCCTGTCGATGAGATTTTGAAATGCCTGGGCCGTTATCCTCGCACTCAAAGATAACATGCCTTGTATCATTATTAAAACGGGTTGTAAGCAATATTAATCCTTTTTTGCCTTTAACAGCCTGAATCCCATTGTTAATAATATTCATCACTACCTGGCCGAGATTGGCGAAATTTCCCCGGACATCAGGTAAATCCCGGTCATAATTTTCAACTATTTCTATATCACTCCCCTTGTATTGGTTATGTAGTATCCTTAACGCATCCTGTATAACCAAATTTAGACTAACAGCCTCTTCATAGGTTTGAGTCTGCCTGGAAAGCCCCAGCAGGCTTGCAACTATCGATCTTGCTCTGCCTAACTCTTTGTCTGCGAACCTGAGATCATCTATCAGATCCTGGTCCAACGGTGTCCTGGTATCCCATTGAGATAGATCCTCTATCGTGGATTGTATAAGACTTGTAACACTTGTAAGCGGGTTGTTCAGCTCATGGGCAGTTCCTGCCACCAGTTGTCCGATTGCTGCAAGGCTTTCAGAACGTATTAATTGCTCCTGGGTACGTTCTTTTTCAGATAAAGCCTCTTGAAGAGCCAGTGTCCTTTCTTTAACCTTTTTTTCAAGGTTTTTATTAAGATCATCAATCACTTTGTAAGAGCGCGCATTCTCAACAGCCAAAGCACACTGGCTGGAAAGTGTTTCAAGAAGATCCATGTCTTCAGGTGTAAAAAGATCTCCTGAAAGCTTTTCACCTAACACAATAAATCCGCTTAATCTTTTTTCGAATATCATTGGGAGAATTATCTCTGCATATAGCCTGTTCATATCTGAAAGCACGTCCGGAATATCAGGCTCGCCTGATCGCTGCATAAGCTTTTTCTTTATAACCGGCTGCCTTTGCCTTTTAAAATATTGAATAAGAGAATCAGTATCGGCCATTGATATAGAACTCGTAACATTACAATATTTTCCCCTGGACGCAAAATGTTTACACCCGGACTCCGACAAATCGCATAAAAATAATCCGCAGAAGTCAACCTTCATTACATTTACAACTGTATTCATAAGATCTTTGGCAATTTCATCAAGATTAAGAACAGAGGCTATCATCCGGCTTACATCTTTGATTGTTTTTTGATAATCATACTTTCCTTTTGAGAAGATATTATCTACCAGCCCCTGTATTTTTGTTTTTAGAGGCCCGATTGCAAAAGCAATAAGAAGGAAAAAGAGCAGATGGAAAAATATTGAATCGGAAAAATCAAAATCTGTAAAAAGCCTGTTTGTAAAAGTAATAATAAGCGCATACAGGCAGGTAAGCAGTGCTGTTATCAGCGAGTAAACCAGGCTCTTTTTGATAAGTATTCCCATATCGAGCAAATCGTGCTTAAAAAGACCTATTGCAAAAACAACAAGAGGAATAAAACTAAAACTGCCCGGAGGATATACTGGATATCCCATAATCGGAAGGACGTTCAGCCCGTTCATAACCCCCATGGCTCCAAATCCTGCAAAAACATATTTCAGCCTGTTTTTTTGGATGCTGCTTTTTTCATTGCGAATTGCCTGAAA
>CBDAFK010000035.1:0-3496 GCA_965195235.1 uncultured Desulfobacterales bacterium
AATAATAGGCGAGAAAGAAAACAAGGCCAAGCCCCAAACCAAATGACCGCCTTGAAGAACTCGACTCTATGCCTAAAGGAACTGCAACCAGCCCGAGAACAAAGCAGGCAAAAGGAAGTGAGAATTTTTTGTGAAAGACTATAAGAGCTGTGTAGTATTGAACATCTTTTTTTGCGGCCGATTGCAGATATTGACTCAACTCAGGCAGGCTCATCTCTTTTTCATCCTTTTGGCCTGATTTTGCCGCATAAACAGCCTTTTTAAGATCAAGACTTATATCATAGGTGTCAAAATTTATTGAATGCACGGCCCTGCCTTTAAGGTCGACCTGATTTATTGTTCCGTTATAAAGCTGAAGGTGAAAAGCAAGTTTGTCTGGGTCGCTAAACAGTTTGCCGGTTGGAGCAATCACAGTGCTGACAATGGTTTTATCTCTTTGATCTTCAATAAAAACATTTATCAATGCTTTGTTTTTTAAATCGATTTTATTTACATAGATCATCACATCCTTAAAGCTGTCATTAAAGGTTCTTTCTTTAAGACCGATATCGACATTTGATGCAACCACGTCATAAGTCAATGTTTTAAAGGATAGCCTGCCCCAGGGCACTCCATAGATTGTCATGAAACCTGTTAGCAGACATCCCATTAAACAAAAGATAAATACTGGAGGAAGAAGCCCGTAAACACTCACTCCTCCGGCTTTAAGGGCTATAATTTCATTGTCGGCAGATAATCTGAGAAAGGTTAAAAGAACAGACATCATTATTGAAATGGGAATGACAAACTCAAGGAAATGGGGCACGGAATAGATAAGCATCAAAAAGACAGCAGATAAACCTATTTTGTAATTTACAACCAGATTTATTATGTCAAGTATTTTTGTCAGCAGAAAAACAAATGTGAAAAACAGGACATTGATGACAAAGGGCGGGATCATCTCTTTAAATAAATATCTATTTATAATTGAGTTGATTTGCATAAAGATTACAGCTAATCGTTCACCACAGAGATCACAGAGTACACAGAGCAAACTATTTTGGTAACCGTTCACGGGTTCAGAGTTCAGAGTTCAGAGGTTCAGGGTTAATGAGCTTGCGATATTCTATATGTTTTCGCTTTCAACATCAGCGACAGCTCGCTTTATCTATCCTGATAACCAAAGAAATTGCAGGCATTCAGCTCAAAATTAAAGATGATCTACCAGTATCTTGTATTTGTATCTTCAGCCCATTGTCCTGCTCAGCACCTCGACTTCATTTTTTAGAATGCCGAAACCGCAAATCCCCCAACCTTTGAACCGTGAACTTTGAACCGTGAACGGTTACCCATTGTTAAACTGCATCTGATAGAGTTTGTAAAATTCTCCCTCGCGGGCGATCAGTTCTTCCTGCTTCCCTTCTTCCACAATCCGACCATCTACAATTACTACTATCCTGTTCGCATAATCGATAGTTGAAAGCCTGTGAGCAATTACAAATGTAGTGCGATCCTTCATAAGATTTTCAAGGGCCTTCTGAACCAGCGCTTCAGACTCTGTGTCTAATGATGAGGTTGCCTCGTCAAGAATCAATATGGGAGCATCCTTTAACAAAGCCCGCGCTATGCATATACGCTGCTTTTCTCCACCCGACAGACGCGCGCCAAGCTCCCCAATTACTGTGTCAAATTTATCCGGAAAACTCTGTATAAAATCATAAGCATAGGCAGCCTTTGCAACCCTATCAATCTCTTCTTGAGATGCATTCTGATTCCCATAGGCTATATTGTTTCTCACAGTATCATTAAAAAGTATCGGCTCCTGCGTTACTATTGCGATCTGCCTGCGAAGCGACGATATTGATGCTTTACGAATATCGGTCCCGTCAACAAGGATTGCCCCTCTACTTACATCGTAAAATCTTGGTATCAGATTAACAAGGGAGGTTTTTCCGCCTCCGCTCATTCCCACTAAAGCCAGTATCTGTCCGGCTTTGACATCAAGGTTGATGTTTTTTAATACCATCTCCTCATCATATTTAAAGAAAACATTATTAAAGGTTACACAGTGGGGCCTGGATTGGATTTTTAGAGGGTTGTCATCCTCTGCGATCTCCGATTTTCTGTCTATGATGTCAAATACCCTGTCTGAAGCCGCAAGCCCTTGCTGAATCGCATTGTTTAAGCCACTTAATTTTTTTACAGGGTCATACAGCATAAGCACCGCAGCCATAAAAGAAAAAAATGTTCCAGGTGTTGATGTGCCGGAAATCACTTTTGACCCGCCATACCATATAATAAAGGCTATTCCGAGTCCTCCAAGAAACTCCATGATGGGCGATGAAAGGGAACTGGCTATAACCGCCTTCATCTCCAGTTTAAAAAGATTGAGCGCTTTTTCATGAAAACGTTTCTTTTCATACGGCTCCATTCCGAACGCTTTGACTATCTTGTTGCCCGCAAAGGTTTCATGCAGGAAAGAACTCAGATCCGCTATCGCCTCCTGGCAGCCTGTGCTGACTTTGCGCACACGCCTCCCAAATTCCACAACAGGGATAAAGGCAATCGGCAAAACTATAAATGCGAACAGAGCCAGCTTCCAGTCCCGGTAAAATATAACTATTGTTAAGCCCACTATGGTAAACGCGTCTTTTAATGCTCCTGTTACAGCAGTAGATACCATACTCTTAATAACACCTACATCATTTGTAACGCGAGACATGAGGGTACCGGTCTTTTCTTTATGAAAAAAGGAAATCGGAAGATCCTGAATATGGTCGTAAAGAGTGTTTCTAAGCCTTCTTATGACGCTCTCTCCTACATAATTCATAAGGTAGGTCTGGCCATACATTCCAAGCCCCCGCAAAAGGTATATAATAATAACTGCGATTGGAATCAGTTTTAACATCTTGATGTCTTTATTGAAAAATATATCATCAAGCGCGGGTTTTACTAAAAAGGCTGTAGCAGAGGTTGCAAGAGCTATAACCATCATACATGCCATTGCAAGAAACAGCCTGAACCAGTTGTCTTTTATAAGCGCAAGCAGCCGCCTGTGTTTGTCGTTCGTTATAAGCGATGATAAAGTCTTTTTTATCATATAATTTTGATAAAACGTGTTAAGTGTTAAGTGTTAAGTGTTAAGTTAATTTTGAATTTAATCCTCTAATCCTCTAATCCTCCGACTTCCGACTTCCGACTTCCGACCTCCGACCTCTGACCTCCGACTTCCGACCTCCGACCTCTGACTTCCGACTTCCGACTTCCGACCTCTGACTTCCGACCTCTGACCTCTGACCTCCGACCTCCGACTTCTGACCTCCGACTTCCGACCTCCGACCTCTGACCTCTGACCTCTGATCTCATGTCCATAATAACGGTCAACGTCTGATGTTATACGATTCAGTTCATTTTCAAGCAGCATTAAGCACTTTTTTTGTTCGTTTTCGTCGGCATTTTGTGGAACATATATGGGAACGCCATATATAGCCCTGCATTTTGTAAAGGGAAAAGGAAG
>CBDAFK010000036.1:0-6086 GCA_965195235.1 uncultured Desulfobacterales bacterium
TGCAGGCATTAATATTCTTGCAGGGCAGGTCAATGCAGATGTTTTTGTGGTTGATATGGGAATTGTGCCTGATCTTGACCCTGCCGCACTAAAAGGAGGGGATCATCTTTTTATACAAAAGGTGGCAAAAGGCACGGCCAATCTTTCCCAAGGACCTGCCATGACCCGTGAAGAGGCGGAAAAATCAATATTAACAGGGTTTCAACTCGCTGCTGATCTTTTCAATAATGGAATACAGATTCTTGGCACAGGTGATATGGGAATAGGCAATACTACCCCTTCAGCGGCCATTGGGGCAGTCCTTACAGGCAAAACTGTTGAAGCGATGGTTGGCCGCGGGACAGGTGTAGATGATGAAGGCCTTTTCAGAAAGCAGGAAGCTGTCCGCAAAGGAATCGAAGTAAACCAGCCAAACAGGGAAGACGGCCTTGATGTTCTTTCCAAACTCGGCGGTTTCGAGATCGGCGGTATTGCCGGATGCGTTTTGGCAGGAGCATATTATAAACGACCTGTAGTAATAGATGGATTTATTTCTACTGCCGGAGCGCTTATTGCCCATGCGCTTTGTCCTGTAGCTGTGGATTACCTGTTTGCCGGACACTGCTCCGAAGAAACCGGCCACAGGTTAATGCTGGAGCATCTCGGGCTTGAACCGATTCTTGATCTTGGCATGCGCCTTGGAGAAGGCACGGGAGGCGCGCTTGCCATGTGTATCATTGAAGGCGCCGCGCGCATTTTTACAGACATGCTTACTTTTGAACAAGCCGGTGTTGCCGGCAAGGAATAATAATCCAAACATTAAAAAATCTTGATTTTATGATATAAATAGTTTAGAAAAAAAATATAGTTTAGGCGCTCATATTGAGCTTAATAGGGAACCATGTGCAAATCATGGACGGGCCCGCCGCTGTAATCCTGTCCTTTTTTATAGAAAGGGAACCTTTTTAGCATTTACAGAAATCTTTGAAAAATGTTCAATTTTGTTCAAGTTCAAGGAAGGCGAAAATTTTAAACGTAGGAATACATTAAGTATTTCGAGGCTTAAAATTTGAGCCTGACGCCGAAATTGGGCAAAAGGGGGCGTTTTGCAAAGGTTTCTATGCCACTGTTTCTCAAAACAGGAATGGGAAGGCCGCTAAAGAGGCGGGAGAGCCAGAAGACCTGCCTAAGCAAACGGATAGATTTTTTGTAAAAGTTTTCAATTAAGATGGTCTTGTCAAAGTCGTCACTCCGGTGAAAACCGGAGTCCATAGTAGCTGTAACTACCTGAGAAATCCTGGATTCCGGCTTTCGCCGGAATGACAAAATTATGCATATTTCGACTTTTTACGAGTTTGTCAATTAAGGGCCTTTATAAAAAGCTATCTAAAGGCATAGCTTTCGTGGACCGACGCATGCCAAAAGATCATGAGGATAAAAAAGGGACATCCCCGGATCGATTTAATATCGGTTCGGGGATTTTTTTTACAATCTGTCAGATTAAGGAAGCCGGTCAGATGCCGGCGCTGCCCCGCAACTGTGGGCGGAACGAAACCCACTTAAATGCCACTGATTTCCAAAATGGGGATTGGGAAGGCGTGGAGAGTAGGAATTGCCGCAAGCCAGGAGACTTATCTGACGGATTAAACAACAATTCTAACCGAGGGGAAAGGAGAAACAAGAAAATGAAGAAGTTATTAAATTGTGTGGCAGTATTATTAGTATTTATGTTTTTTGCATTGCCTGCGCCGATTTTTGCGCAGGAAGAGGGGGATGTTGTAACAATGGAAGAAACAGTGGTAACGGCGGGAAGGGTAAAAGAGAAAAAAAGAGAGATCACATCCAATGTAACAATTATTAATAAAGAAGAGATCAAAAATTCTTCTGCCAAAGATCTCGGGGAATTGTTGACTGAAAAGGGAATTGGACACAGTCAGAGATACCCGGGTGCCTTGAATGCTATCGGTATCCGTGGCTTCAGGACTGAAACACATGGCAATGACCTTGAGGGCTATGTGCTGATTCTGGTAAACGGCCGGAGGGCAGGCACCGGTAATACGGCCAAGATCACGACCAAAAACATAGAGAGGGTGGAAATAATAAGGGGACCAGCCTCTGTTCAATATGGATCGGCCGCTATGGGCGGAGTTGTGAACGTGATCACAAAACAGGGAAAGAAGAAGCCAACCGCCTTTGTTGAGGGACTTCTGGGAAGCTATGACTATAAGGAAGGAAGCGCGGGATTTTCAGGAAAATATAAAGCGGTTGATTTTTCCGCTGCGTTTACCACGGGATCAATGGATGATTATGACACCGCCAATGGTGAAAGATATTACAACACCGGTTATAATCGTAAAGAAAACTCCAGCCTGAATCTGGGCTATGAGTTCTTACCCGGGAATCGTATCGGTGTTATTTACAGTTATTATAATGCCGATCATGTGGGCGATTCAAATTGTCTCAGTCAAAACGACCGAGATAATTATATAGATTCTGGCAACAAGTCTATTGACCTTATTTACGATGGCGGGACACCGGATGGTCCCTTTACCTGGAAGACCAGATATTTTGACGGCAACGATAAGGACAAATGGGTCACTATGCCGGGTGGAACTTTCTCTGAGCAGAAAACAGATAATAAAGGAGCTCAGGCACAGGCATCTTACAACCAGGAATATTTCCTTGTTACTGCCGGTTTTGACTGGGTGAATTACAAGATCGAAACCACCTGGGCTCCGAAGAAATCTGAATATGATAATCCCGCCGGTTTTCTAATGGCCAAGGCCAGACTTTTTGACAAGAAGTTGATACTCACCGGTGGAGTGAGATATGACAAATATGAAGTGGATATGAAAAGTGACGGCAAGAAAGAAAGTGATTCTCATACGTCTCCCCGGGTCGGCGCGGCCTACCTCATCACAGACTCGCTAAAGCTGAGGGCCAACTTTGGGGAGGCATTCAAGATGCCTTCCGCCAAGCAGTTAGCTGCGGATTATACTATACCGGGAACGTGGGGAGGGCATTACGTGGGCAACCCCAATTTGAATCCCGAAAAAAGTCAAACCTATGAAGGTGGGGTTGACTTTTCTCTCGCTTCTTTCGATTCCTCACTTACCTGGTTTCACACCGATTTCAAGGATAAGATCCAAACATACACGACAACAGGTGGTGACGAGTCGTGGAAAAACCTTGGAAAAGCTGAAATAGAGGGTATTGAAGGTAACCTTTCATATGATGTGGGTTCACTCTTCTCCTGGGATTATCAGGTAAAACCCTATGTCAGCTTTACATACCTCACTAAATACAAAGATAAGGAGGCGGATGAAGACCTCAAGTACACATCGGATATTCACGTATCTTATGGTATCACAGTTTCTGATTTAGATGGTTTTTCCGCCAATCTAAACCTTGCCTATACTGGAAAACAGGATATTACTTATCCATCCACAATGACAAAAGGCAGTTTCAATGTGGCCAATTTTACTATCAGTAAAAAGATTGTCGATAGTGAAAAATATGGGGGAGTTACGTTAAGAGGAGAGATTAAAAACCTCTTTGACAAGGATTACAGTTATGTGGAAGGCTATCCCATGCCGGGAAGGATATTCTTCCTCGGTCTGAGGTATGATTTCTAAAAAAGACATGACGGCAGGGGAGCTTCTGCGGAGCGCCTCCCCTGCTACTTATTTCTAAAGAGCTTCAATCTCAAAGGCGAGAGCTCATGGCAGATTCATAACATTAATTATTTCATGTAGGGCAAGGTTTCAGCCTTGCATTGTGTTTTACGCAGGGCTGAAGCCCTGGCCTACGTTTCCAGAGCGGCAAAGCTGCAACCAAAATTCTTTGTCTTATTTGCATAAGCTGGCGCCAGCATCTGCGCAAAAAACGCAGTTGTTGAGAATAAAGAGTCTAAGGAGGTTTAGGAGGGAGCAATGAAAGGATACGTTCAGGTTTATACAGGTGATGGCAAAGGAAAGACGACAGCCGCTTTCGGGCTCGCCCTGCGTGCTGCCGGCGCCGGCCTCAAGGTGTATATCGCCCAGTTTGTCAAGGGGATGAAGTACAGCGAGCTCGACGCCATGGAAAAACTGTCAGACTCTATTACAATAAAACAATACGGCAGGGACTGCTTCATTTTAAGAGAACCGGAGAAGGAAGACATTCAAGCCGCTCATGAAGGGCTCAAAGAGGTCAAAGAGATCATGTGCTCCGGCAGGTATCAGATGATCATCCTCGATGAAGCCAATATTGCCACGTATTACAATCTTTTCTCCGTGGATGAATTACTGGATTTCATCCGGGCAAAACCGGAAGATGTAGAACTGGTCATTACCGGCAGGAAGGCAGATCCCCTGATTATCGAAGAGGCTGACCTGGTAACTGAGATGAAGGAGATCAAGCATTACTATCATAAGGGCGTGCAGGCAAGGGATGGGATTGAAAAGTGACATATAGACTGTCACATAATAAATTTCACTGAGTTATCGGTCGTCGGCGTATTACAATACAGCCTTCTCTCTGTAGCCTTGGGCTTTACCCATAAGTTATCTCTCCATTAGCAATTAACAGTTATCAATTGGTTATTAACTATTATTATTGCCTGCCCGCCATCGGCTTCGCCTTCAGGCGAGGCGGGCGGGCCTTTTTGGGTATAAATATAAAAACATAAAACAAATAATCAATAATCAATTGTTAATAACTAATTGTTAATTAAAGATAAAGATATGTCCCAACACTTATGGGTAAAGGGCAACTCTATCCTTGTGCAATTTATTATGTGACAGTCTATATGTATAAGAATGAAAGCTTTTTTGTCGTGTAAACAAAAAGGAGAAGTAAATGGAAATTAAAACAAGCATAACAGGATTTCCCAGAATTGGAGAACAAAGAGAATTAAAAAAAGCATTAGAAGGTTTCTGGACAGGAAAAATCGGCCTGCCTGAGCTTGAAAAAACTTCACACGAACTCAAAATCAGACATTGGAATTATCAAAAAGAGTCAGGGATCGATTTAATCAGCAGTAATGATTTTAGTTGGTATGATAACATGCTGGATACCGCTGTTATGCTGAACGCTATTCCAGAAAGATTTTGTAATATTGCCGATGAAACGGAGCGCTATTTTACAATGGCAAGAGGCAATAAAGATTGTGTAGCCATGGAAATGACAAAATGGTTTAACACAAATTATCATTACATTGTTCCGGAGCTTAGCAGTAAAGATGAATACAGTTTAAATGCAACTAAAATTTTAGACGAATATAACGAAGCAAAAAAGATCGGTATAAAAACAAAAATAAATATAATAGGTCCTGTTACATTTCTATCGCTGTCAAAGAGAGTTGGTGAAACAGGCGGCACATATCAATTGTTTGATAAAGCGCTTTTGGTATATAAGGAGCTGATAAGACAGATCAGCAAGCTGGATAATAATGTTTATGTTCAGTTTGATGAACCTGTTTTTGTTAAAGATACAAGTTCAAATGAATTAAATCTGTTAAAGAAAGCTTATTCTGGATTAACTGAATGTGCGGACAATGTAAAAATTATAGTTGCAACTTATTTTGAGCATTCAAACGAAGCCACAAACATTTTAATCGATACTCCAATATGGGGTATTGGTTTAGATTTTATATACGGGAAGCAAAATCTTGATGGAATTAAAACTCTAAAAGATAAAAAGCTGATTGCCGGAGTCGTCAATGGACGAAATATCTGGGTAAATGATTTTGGAAAAAGCATATTGCTGTTAAATAAAATCTCAGAGAAGGTCAAGAGGGAAAACATAATCGTATCAAGCAGTTGTTCGCTTCTGCATGTGCCATATTCTCTGAAATACGAAGATAATTTAGATGATGATTTAAAAACCTGGTTATCATTTACAATGAAAAAACTTGAAGAGGTTGATTTGATTTCCAAACTTTTTCACGGCGTAGAATTATGTGAAGAAGATAAGCAAAAAGTAACTGCCAACAAAGAGGCGATTGAAGAAAAGAGAGTTTCAACGAAAATTCATAATAATGCTGTCCAGTCCAGATTGAAAAATCTTGTAAAAAAGGAAAGAGACGATAAATTTGAAGACAGAATAAAAGCTCAGAAAGCTGTTTT
>CBDAFK010000037.1:0-3803 GCA_965195235.1 uncultured Desulfobacterales bacterium
GTTCCACGCAATGTGCCTTTAAGCATGATGCCGCCGGAAACGGTAAAGAGCGCCCATAGAAGAATGATAAAGGGGACATAGTCGGCAAGGATAATATGGAGAATTTCATGCACCGCAACGCCCTTAAAAGCAATCACAAAGGGAATAGCTATTGTTGCGGCCCAAAAAGCGGAAATTTTGCCAAAGTGATGATGCCAGAACTTTGGCGCAAGTAGAGGAAAAAGAGCTATGGAAAAAAGCATACATGCAAAGGGAATGCAGCTCCAGAGGGGAAGCACCTCTCCCAGATTGATATGTCCGCCGTGACCACCATGACCCGCTTTTGCATGTTCATGCAATTCTTCGGCGGCATGAATATCTTTGTGACCCGCCTCAACAGCCGTTGCCACAGCCTCATGACCCGAAGCCATAGCCAAAACCGAAAATGAAAATATACAAAAAATACTTAGCAAAAAAATTGTCAATACCCTGTTTCCAAATCTCATCTACCGATTTCCTCCCCCTCTACAAAACACAAAAAGAGACCTTTGCATAACCGCTATTTTAGTCATTGCGAGGAGTGAAGCGACGAAGCAATGACAATATTGGTGTTTTGCAAAGGTCTCAAAGAGTCTTGCTAAACCTTATCATACGAGCCAGAGAGCACGATTTCTTATACTCTGCACGATTTTATTGGACACGCTTCCAAGCACAAAGGCAGCGGTAGCGGATAATCCTCTCCGCCCAACCACCAGTGTGTCATAGTCTCCTTTTCTAGCTTCTGCTATGATATCTCTTGCGATTCCAACCTCTTTGTTTTGAATCTTTACTTCAATCTTATCATCAGGAAATCCCGCATCCAACAGAATAGTTTTGCATTTTTTCACTATTTCTTCGGCCATTTTTTTCTTTTCGCTGACCAGCCATTTCAGCTCAACCAGTTTTTCCGCAAAATGCGGAAGGGCAAACTCCTTTTCCAGATTGGAAGATACGAGCGGCAATACAGTAAACAGAGTTATATTAAAAAATGTGGGCTTTGCTGTAGAAGCCACATAATCGACAACTTTCATTGCATATTCTGAATCATCTAAGGCTATGAGCATCTTCATAGTTTTTTCTCCTTTAAAACAATCAGCAAATCGCCATCTGTTAAGCGGCTATCAGGCTCTGAATAATTCCTGTCGGGCAATCTTCAAAGCAGGCGCCGCAACCTGTACACTTTTCACCGTCAACTATTGCCAGGAATTTATCAACTATTATAGCCTTTTCCGGGCATGCTTTTTTACATTTTCCACACCCCTGACAGCCAGCGTCGCATATTGCCTTAACAATTTTTCCGCCGTCATGGGAACTGCAAAGAGTTGCAACTTTTTGCGATTCTTTTATCAATTTAGGAATATGGCGAGGACAGATATCCACACATGTGCCGCAACCGGTACAGAGTTCTTTATCCACTACAGGCAGCCCATTATCACCCATTGTCAAAGCTCCGAATGGACAATTCGTAACACAGGTGCCAAGCCCAAGACAGCCATACATGCAACTTTTGTCTCCTCCGGAAAGCAGAACAGCCGCCCGGCAGTCTAATACACCTTTGTAATTGTATTTTTGTTTTGCAGCGCTATGGTCGCCCCTGCAAAATATACTGGCTATATCCCTTTCCGCGGTTTCAGCGGATACTCCGAGAACAGCGGCAATCGCCTCTGCCACATCATCGCCCCCGACCTTACAGGCATTAGGCGGGGCCTCGCCTGCCACTATAGCAACAGCGCACTCACTGCAACCGGCATAGCCGCATCCTCCACAGTTTGCGCCGGGAAGGCACTCATCTACCGCAACAACTTTTGGATCAACATAAACATAAAAAACTTTTGACGCAATTCCCAGTATAATACTCAGTACCAGGCCGATGCTGCCCATTGCCGCCACTGCATTAAATATAGGTCCCATAAATTTGCCACCTCCTATTTTTGCTGATTTCTAAATACTATAAACCAGACTATAATTATATTTTACACGACTATAAACTGCGGTTTTTAAAACGGTCAGGATTGTAAAGAATAAAATTAAACCACAAAGGACACGAAGAGTGGTGAAAAAACATAATAAAAAAGCTCTAATAATTATGACCGTTCACAACATATAACTGCCTGCAAATAGAATGAACTGTCTATTCTGTCAAGTGAAAAAAGACAATTCAACCAAATTACAGCAAGGGTGCAAACACATTTATTTTTAAAACACTTGACAAGTTGCATTATTTTTATAAAAAAGTATTGAAAGCTTTTTTACATTATGATACGAAAGCTCAGATTTGATTTCACACCCACTTGTTTAACCAAACTTTAAAAGGATTGAACATAAAATGACTCCTCAAAAAGAATTGCAGTTGGTTTATGGCCTGGCTATTATTTTATTGGTTGTGGGTGTTTTAAGTTATGCTGTTTGCCCTGCAAAGGCCCCGGATCAACCGGTCAGGTTAATGTTTAAATGTGTTGCAGGAAAAGTTTTTTTTGATCACAAGACACATACTGTGGAATCAGGTTACGGCATCTCATGCAGTGACTGTCATCATAATCTTGAAGAAGGTGAGACAAATCCGCAGGCTTGCGGAGAATGTCATGAGCCTGTAAGTGAGGACGAAGATATGCCAGGCAGGTCTGATGCTTTCCATACACAATGCATCGACTGTCATAAGGAAGCTGAAGCAGGACCTGAAAAATGTGAATTATGCCATGTAATGTAAGCAGATAACCTTTTTTTGTTATCTGCTTTTTTTATGCCTTTTAACTGTGGAAATCGTCAAATTGAATAAAAAAACCCGTCCGCTTCGCCTGTATTGCCAGTCATATAGGCCTGACCGCCATTGAACAGCGCTCAGGCGAAGCGAGCGAGTCGAGAGCTAAGAAAGGTTGAGCTATGATAAAAAGATCGTTTATCGGTTTGGTAAAACCACGACTTGAATACGAATTTCTTGAAGATACTCCTTCCCTTAAGCAAATCCCAACCTCAAAAGAAATTACCCTTTTATCAAACTGTCCATTTGACAAAAAGAAGCTGTTACTTAAAAAAAAGGCGGCTGTTAAGACCGGCCAGAAGCTTTTACTCTACAAGGAAAGTGACGAATATGTTGTTTCAAGTGTTACAGGGAAAGTATCATCAATATCCTCTTATACAGGTGACTTTGGCCGATCTTATACTGCCATCGCAATTGAGGTGGCTGATGAGGAAGAGATAGATGATCAGTTCAAGTCCGCTACAGGCGAATCAAAGGATGCCTCTCTTGAAACCGTCAAAAACTATCTTGCATTTGTTCCGGGCAACCCTCCGGTTAAGCTGTTTGCCGATAAAGACAAACCTATAAATACAATTATTGTTTGCTGTGCTGACAGCGATCTATTCATAACAACTAACCAGTATATTGTTAAATCCGATATTGACGCCATAAAAAATGGAATAAGCATCCTGAAGACAGCAACCGGAGTTAATGATATTATAATGGTTGCTTCACAGGGCCAGATGCATGAAGTCTCCGCGACTGGTGAAAAAGTAAATCAGGTTAATGATACATATCCATCAGCGCTTCCACATCTTATTATGAAGGATGTCCTTGGCAAGGTGGTGCCGGCTGGAAAAAATCCTGAAGATATCGGGGTATGTTTTATCAGCGCTGAAGCAGTTGCATCTATCGGAAATGCTTTTAACAGCAGCCAGATCCCTGTAACAAAAATCTTCACTCTTGTTAAGAAAGACGGCTCTAAATTACTTGTATCGGCCAGAATCGGAACACCGGCAAGCGATATATTCAAGGCTTTTAATATTAC